>DAIOEN010000275.1:0-8322 GCA_036746235.1 Vulcanimicrobiota bacterium
GACTTGACATAATATCTGCCGGAGGAGGACTTCATAAATTTATGGACTGGCATGGTCCCATACTTACAGACAGCGGAGGATTTCAGGTCTTCAGTCTTCAGGATTTACGGGATATAACAGAAGAAGGTGTATTGTTTCGTTCTCATCTGGATGGTTCTAGCCATTATTTTACCCCGGAAAAGGTAGTTGAAATACAAAAAGTTCTGGGTTCTGATATTATGATGCCTTTAGATGAATGTATTCCCTATCCATGTGATTATAAACATGCAGAAAAAGCTTTAGCACTTACTATAAAATGGGCAAAAATATGTAAAGAAAATGTGCCGGAAGATTCTCTTCAAACACTCTTCGGTATAGTTCAGGGAGGTATGTATAAAGATCTGAGAAAACGATCTGCCATGGAACTTATGGAAATAGATTTTAAAGGTTATTCCATAGGAGGGCTGAGCGTAGGAGAACCGAAAGATATAATGCTTGATGTGCTGGAACATACTGCTCCCCTTCTTCCCGAACATAAACCCCGTTATCTTATGGGAGTAGGAACACCTGAAGATTTCTTCTACTGTGTGGAAAGAGGCATTGATATGTTTGACTGTGTTTTTCCGACAAGAATAGCAAGAAATGGAAGTGCCTTTACAGGGGAAGGCAAAATAAATATAAAGAATGAAAAGTTTAATAAAGATCAGACACCTCTTGACGAAGGCTGTACATGTTACACCTGCACACACCATACAAAATCCTATCTGAGACATCTCTTTAAAGCAGACGAAATACTCGGCCCAAGGCTAATGACCTATCATAATGTGCATTTTATTATGGAACTTATGAAAAAAATAAGAAATTCTATAAAAGAAGGAACTTTTAATAAATTTAAAGAGAATTTTCTTGAGAAATATCAGAATAAGTAAGACAGAAAATTAATAAAGTAACGGGGAACCCGTTACTTTATTAATTACACCTGTATTTTGTAATTTTTCAACCGTTTTTTATTCTGTTTTCTCCTTAATAACTTCTTCTTTACCGGTATTCTCATCGGTTTTCTCCTCAGTTACATTTTTACCGGTTTTTTCTTCAATAAATTTTATCAAATCCTCTATATTAGCCAGAAGTACATGCTCTCTCTTTACGGAATCGTCTTTAAGGGCTGCCTCCTTATATTCAACAAGTTTATCATATAAAAGAGATACATCCTTTTCAACATGTTCATCTTTGCTATCAATAAGTTTTTTCAGTTCTTTTGTTTCTTCCTCCATAAACTGTCTCAATTCAGTTGCCTTTTCAGGACACGGAATTTCACTCAGTTCATCCTTTAACTCCTTCATTCTGTCCATAAGGCGATCATAGAGTTCCTCCATGCAGGAAATCCCTGTAAGGTTAGGCATTACATTGACAGGGTCTCCATGGCGGGCAA
Organism: Vulcanimicrobiota bacterium; assembly: GCA_036746235.1. Classification (GTDB taxonomy): domain Bacteria; phylum Vulcanimicrobiota; class SpSt-956; order SpSt-956; family JAKJGF01; genus CALARM01. The sequence goes on from DAIOEN010000275.1 coordinate 1,412, forward strand.
ATGAAGCAGATAGACTCAATAAAAAGAATAATAAAGTCAAAATTAAAAATTTCTTCACCTTTCTTCTCCTTTCCAGATAATTATAAAATACAGGTTTTATTTAATTTCTCTATATTAAAATATTTTCCTGCTACTTGCACTTACTCTAAAATCATTGTAGTAAAAATAAAGATATGATAAAATAATTTTTACAGTCATTTTTTTCAGAACAATTGAGAAAGGAATATGACGTTATGATAAAAAAATTTCTCTTAATTTATGTATTAATATATGGTATGACATCATTCTGCTACGGAAATCCCGAAGAAGTAAAGGAGAAACTTACAGGCATATGGCATATTCTTCCATGCCTTCCTTCCGGATGGTCAGATAATTATCATTTTTATAAGAACGGCACATTCAGATATGATTATAATCAAATGGACGGAGAAAAAAGAATTATAAACATATCAGGTACATGGAAGATTATAAATGAGAACATGCTCTATCTTATAATAAAAGAGAAAACAATAATAAAGGGAGGAACATTTGTAAAATCAGAAGGCTCTACAGGGACTGATTACGAAATTATTAATGGTAAAATAGAAAAAGTAAAGATAGATCCTCCTGAAGAAATCATTTATCCTCTCGGTAATATAGAAAAAGACAGGGAATATAACAGATTAACATTGAAAATAGGAGGGAAAAGATTCTGGAAATTCAGCAATAATCCAGACGAATTTTAAAGGTTATGAAAGAATATAAAATAAAACTCGGTGAAGCACCTGCTATCATAGTGTACAGAAATAGCATTGAGAAAGCGGCAGAAAAAGGTACAATTCTTTTCTACCATGGTCTTAAAGCATGCAAAGAAACTAACATGAAAGAACTTGCAGGTCTTGCAGAGAGAGGATTTCTCGCTGCAGGCATAGATAATGCAGGACATGGAGAAAGAGCATACAGTGATTTTGAAGAGAGGATGAAAAAGAACAATTCTTTTGAAGAAACTTTCCTCTCTATGGTTCAAGAGACTTCAGAAGAAATTCCTCTTATAATTGACGAACTTGTGAAAAAAGGTATTACAGATCCTGAAAAAATAGGTGTCTGCGGTATTTCTATGGGAGGCTACATAACCTATGGTTCGGTTCTCTATGAAAAAAGAATAAAAGCAATAGCACCTGTTCTAGGTTCGCCTAAATGGAAATCTTCCATCAATTCAAGTCCTCAGAATCATCCGGAAAAATTTTATCCTGTAGCACTTCTGGCTCAGAATGCCGGACAGGACAGCTGTGTTCCGCCGCACTTTGCCAGAGATTTTCACAGGGTGCTTCTTCCCTATTATAAAGAAGGTCCTGAAAGAATTTCTTATATTGAATATCCCCGGTCAGACCATTTTATGATTGAAGAGGAATGGAATGAACTGTGGGAAAATGTACTTATCTGGTTTGAAAAATTTATCAATTGATAACTTAGTAGCGCTCCAGATAAGTCATTACCCATTTCTAAAACCTGTCCCTGTCCGGACTCTTCCGGAAAAGATATGAACCTGTTGCGTGGCAAACTGGTTTTGCAGACTGTTAATATTTTGCGTCTATATAATTTATAACTCTCTTTTAATACGGCATATCTTTTCCTCCAGAGCCCGGACAGGGACAGGAGTGTATGCCATATTTTTCGGGTGCCAATTTACCTGCTGCGGTAATTAGGAATGACAATTAAATAAGAGACTATTAATAAATTTCCATTTCTCACTCTTCCGGTCCGACCATTTTCTCAGGTTTTACGACAGAAGAAAATTCTTCTTCCGAAAGAAAACCCAGTTCAAGACAGGCTTGCTTTAATGTTTTTCCTTCATTATGGGCTTTAAGAGCAATTTTTGCTGCCCTGTCATAACCGGTTACAGGCGAAAGGGCTGTTACAAGCATAAGAGAGTTATTTAAATAATTGTCAATCTTCTCTTTATTTACCTTGAGACCTCTGATACAGTAATCTGTAAAATTTTTGCAGCAATCAGTAAGAAGTCTTATAGAATGTAAGAGATTATAAATAATTACAGGTTTAAACACATTCAATTCAAAGTTTCCCTGACTCCCTGCCACTGTTATGACTGTATCATTTCCAATTACCTGGGCACATACCATAGTCAGAGCTTCGCACTGTGTGGGATTTACCTTGCCCGGCATGATGGAAGACCCCGGTTCATTGGGAGGAAGTATGAGTTCGGAAAGACCGCACCTGGGACCGGAAGCCAGCCAGCGAATATCATTTGCTATTTTCATTAAAGAACATGCTGTAGTTTTTAAAGCTCCGCCGGTCATAACAAGAGGATCATGACAGGAAAGGGCAGAAAACTTATTCTTTGCCGGAACAAAAGGCAGATAGGTAAAATGCGAAATCTTCTGTGCCACTCTTGAAGAAAATTCACGATGGGTGTTAAGCCCTGTTCCTACAGCAGTACCGCCTATGGCAAGTTCATATATATCAGGAAGCGTTTCCTTGATCCTTTCTATATCCTGTTCAATCTGTGATACATAAGAGGAAAATTCCTGCCCCAGTGTCAAAGGCACTGCATCCATAAGATGGGTTCTTCCAATTTTTATAATATGTTCAAATTCTTTTGATTTCTCAGAGAGAACATTTACAAGATACATTAAAGAAGGTATAAGCCTGTTAAAAATCTCTTCTCCTGCGGCAATATGCATGGCAGAAGGGAAGGTGTCATTTGAAGACTGGCCCATATTCACATCATCATTGGGATGGACAGGTTTCTTACTTCCCATTACCCCTCCTGCTATTTCTATAGCTCTGTTGGCAATCACTTCATTTACATTCATATTTGTCTGAGTCCCGCTCCCTGTCTGCCATACACTCAGAGGGAAATGGTCGTTGAGTTTTCCTTCTATCACTTCCTGTGATGCCCTGATAATAAGTTCTGCTTTTTCCTCCGACAGTTTACCGAGTTCAGAATTAACCTGTGCACAGGCAAGTTTTAAAATCCCGAAGGCTCTTATTAATTCCCCCGGCATAAGATCATAACCTGCAGGGAAATGCATGATTGCCCTCTGAGTCTGGGCTCCCCAGTATTTATCTGAAGGAACTTCTATTGTTCCCATAGTGTCATATTCCGTACGGGTAGATTTTTCATTATGCGCCATTTTTATTACCTCCTCTATGATATGTCAGGAATCAATCCCATCAGATCCTTAAAAATGTTTTTACTCTCTTTTATCAATAATTTTAAATATAATAATACCGGTAAATGTCATATGAACATATATCAACAGATTTATCAAAATAAGACACAGCTTGGCTGATGCAGTCAGGGGTATGATATCATTGTTGTTACCTGTAATACATGATGTAATAAAATAGAGAATATCTATGAATATATACGATCTATGTTCAAATTTTATAAAATTATTATATACTCCCGATAAAGAAAATATGACGAGTGTAAAAGATAATACACATGATAGAAAATAAATCACTGCCATTACCATATCACTCTTTGCAGGCCTGTAATCTCTGCTGAAGATTTTCTTTGCCAGGAATAAAAAATTCGGAGTAATGAGCATAAGATAAAACAACGAAGCTATTATGCCTGTAATAACATAATATCCCCTGCCCTTCACGTAAGGTAAGAGATATTTAAGATAATTAAAAAAGACTGTGCCATAATAAAGCCGGTCTTTTAAAGGAACAATAAAATAAAACAACACGCCAAGGGCACATAAAAAAATTATAGACAGCAAAATTACAGTTTTATTAAAAGGATTCTGTTTCTGTTTTTTAGATTTTCTTGCCATATTTAATAAGAAATATTCAAGAAAAAACTTTATTAACCTCTTATGTATCGTAAAAAAATTACTAGATCTCGCTCAAGGTAACACAGTGAATCCGGTTATCACATCTCATATTAAATAATTTCACAAGTTTAATAGCGTAAAATAAAGCTTTAGATGAAAATTATGTACAGACAATTTATCTAAATAATTTATGTTAACCATTTAATTATTAATACGTCTAATTAAAAAATACAAAGGAGGCTCAATGCTATGAAAAGAATGAAAAAAGCTCTTATTCTGTCATCGATTGCATTACTTACTCTGTTTATTTTATCACAGGTAAGCATATCTTTCAGAGACAATTGCTTTGTCTCAAAAGTTTTCTCTGCTGCCATGCAAACTTTAAAGGTCTATGTAGACGGGAAAGAAACGGATATTGTCTGTGAGGAACAGAAAGATCTTTATATGTTACCTGTATCCCTTCCCTTTAAAGAAGGAGAAAACAAATGGGAAATTACTATAAACTATGATAAAGATGGTAAGAAAGTCGAGCTTATAAGACAGTACCATTCCCCTGAAGATCTGCTTAAAACAAGAGGTGAAGACGGGAAAGTCACCTGTGTATGGTGTGGCGGAGACGGAGACTGCCATTACTGTAACCCGGTGGGTTCAGGAAAATCTTCTTATACGGAAGGAGACAGATGCGGAGTATGCCTCGGTTCCGGCAAATGCCCTTACTGTGACGGTACAGGTAAAACTTATTAAATTTTATCATATAAATAGAACCGGGATTATTCAGAATTCCGGTTCTATTTATTTTTCATAATTACGATCCCCGGGGAAAGCCCACGTTCTTTAGACGTGGGATAGTGTATGGGGCAGGTGAAAGTAAAGTTATTCTTAAACACCTTGAAAACGACGTAAAAGAAATGTTATACTCAGGTAGGAGATGACATTTTTATGAGAACCTGTTCTGAAGAAAAGAAAAATAAAATTAAACAGACTATGGCAGAAACAAAGGGGAAACGGGCATGTCAGGTATGTAAAGTATTTCCTTTAAAAGTAGTTATATCTCATTTGAATAAATCGGAACAGGAAATTCTAAAGATGTTTTTTGTAGAAGCGAAATGGCTCTATAATCATATCCTGTCAACGGGAAAACCCTTTGAATATGATTATAAGAACAAAAACGTTGTAGTTCTGAATAAAGACAGAGAAGCAGAAGAGAGAACGCTGAAATATCTTCCGGCTAAAAACCGTCAGGATGTATTAAAAACGCTCCAGTGTAATATAAGAGGTTTATCAGCAAGAAAAAAGAAAGGCGGCCATGTTGGTAGATTAAGGTATAAAAGTGAATATAATTCAATCGAGTTATCTCAATATGGAGTAACTCATAAAATAGCCGGAAGAAACCGTATAAAGATAAATGGGCTGAAGAGACCTCTAATAGTAAGAGGATTGGATCAGATAAAACCATATTATGAAATAGGCGATGCAAAATTAATAAAGAAACCATCCGGTTATTATATACATTTAACGTGTTATAAGTCTGTATCTGGTTGTACTGCTATAAAGAAAAAGAATGAGTCAACAGGTCTGGATATGGGAATAAAGACAACAATAACTACATCGGAAGGTGAGAAATATAATATATCTATTGGAGAAAGTAAACGCCTTAAGACTCTGCAGAGAAAATTACATAGAAGAGTAAAGGGTTCAAAGAATAGATATAAAATACGTCTTGCCCTTAGAAGAGAATATGAACATATAGCCAATCAGAGGAGAGATAAAGCAAATAAGATAGTATCTGAATTATTAAGAAATAATGAATTAATCTATATGCAGGATGAGAATATAAAGGGGTGGCATAAAGGGTTATTCGGGAAACAGGTTCAGAATTCAGCACTTGGAACGATAAAGAATAAATTAGAGCAATCCGGCCGGGTAATAATTCTGGACAGAAATCTGCCAACAACGAAATGGTGTCATAAGTGTGGTAATATTGTAGACATCTCCCTCTCAGACAGAATATTCACCTGTAATGTATGTGGTTATAGTGAGGACAGAGACATTAAGTCAGCTAAAACAGTAAAATATATAGGGAAATTAGATTTAAATAAGAAGTCAGTACCTGTGGAATACAGGGAATTAACGCCTGTGGAGATTGTGCCTCTACCTGAAGGTTTTCAGCCGAAGGCAAGCACGGTCAGAGAAGCAGGAACCCTACGAATTTATTCGTAGGTAATTCAGAGGTATTTTCTTCGGCAATGTATAACTATATACAGAGAAAAGGAGTGGACTGTGTGAGCAAAAAAACTGAAGCAATCAGATTTCGATATAGAATCAAAAAGAGAAAGACTTTTATCAACTCTTATGTTCGGAGGCATCGTAACGGGAATTCTTATAATGTATGCTGGCTTAGACGGAAAGCATTATCGGTCTTATCCCGGTATAATAATAGCAGGCTTTTTTATTACAGCTGTATCTCTTGTTGTGTTCAGTTTACTCAGATATTTTACAGATGATTATTTAATGGTAGATCCTGCCGGAGAATATATTATAGAATATAATAATTTCTTCTTATGGAAAAAGACATCTGTTTACTGCCCTTTCAAAGAAGTACTGCATGTAACACTGGAAAGTGAAACCAGAATAGAAGGTTCAAAGAATTCCAGCAAAGCTTATACTGATTTTTTCCTTTATCTTGCTATAAAGAAGGGAGCAAAAACATATGTAAAAAAAGTTTCCATGCCTGATAAACAGGGGTATCAATTCAATGAAGATGTGGCCTGGTTAAGAGACAAAGCCTTTCATATTGCAGAAACAATAGGGTGTGACATAATATATACCAATAGAATTCCGCCTGAAGAAAGACTTAAACCGAAAAAAGAAATTCCATTAAAAACATATAATCCTGTGACAACAGACCGGACATCTGCAAAGAACATGGAAAGTGATTTTACATATACGGGAGAAGAAAAAATCTGCCCGGCATGCGGAGAAAAAAATAACAGACAAAATAAATACTGTTACCGATGCGGGAAAGATTTTATATAAAAAATATAAAATCAGTGAGTAAAATATATATCGCGTAATGAAGCATTTTATAATCTATAATCAGGAGGATAAAATTATGAAATTAAACAG
>DAIOEN010000276.1:0-8109 GCA_036746235.1 Vulcanimicrobiota bacterium
CTCATTCCTCATAGGAGCCTATCAATATCTCCTGGACTGGCATAAAAACTGGTATTTGGGTATTCTGGGGGAAACAGGTGGTTTGTTACTTAAGAGTTTAATTAAAATCCTTATTCCATAAGAGTTTTTAGCACTTTTTTATTTCCCATTTTTCAGGATCAAAAATGACTTGTTTTTTGGGAAAAAGAAAAGTATAAGAATCCTTTATCAGATAAGGTTTTTAATGAAACACAAACGTAACATTTGCCCTGTTTCCCCTGAAATACCCATCAATACCAGAATAACGTAAAAACCGCCTTACACGCTCCTGAATGGCTTGCAAAAGAATTTTTAGATAAATACCACATTAACACAAAAGAAGGGTTAGAAAAGGCCAGAATTAATCTCATAGAGAAAGCAAAGAATTATAAAGGCTTAACACTGGATTCTTTCATTGACTCAACAACAAAAGAACTCAAGCTGGATAAAAACAACATCCTCCACCTCTTAAACCAGCATCGACAGGAACAATCCAGAGGGACAGAACCACAATCCATCAAAGCAAACCTTCCGGATGCCCCTGCTCCGGATGAATTCCAGATACCTCCCGGCTGGATACTTAATCAGTCAGGTCTTTCAAAATACACATACACCAGAGACGGACTTAAAGAAATAATAATAGCTCCGGCTCCGTTCTTTGTCTCTTCCAGATCCACAAACATAGACACAAAACATGAAAAACTTGAAATAAGCTATCTCAGAGACAAAAAATGGAAAACACTCTATGAAGAACGCTCAATCCTCATGGATCACAGAAAAATAGTGCAACTCTCTGCCAAAGGATTTCCTGTAAATTCCATTAACTGCAAGGAAATTGTTAACTTCATCCACAACTTCGAAGCCATCAATGATGAAAAGTTCCAGAAAAAAGCCACAATATCAGGCTTCGGCTGGAAAAAAGAAAAAGGCACTCCATTCTTTGTTATGCCGGATAAAGCTTATGGAACTGATATTTCAATTGTCTTTGAGCCGGAAGGATTGGGAGACGAAAGGATTGCAAAGGCATTAAGGCAGGAAGGAACCCTCAAAAACTGGCAAATAGCCATAAGAGATTGCAGAAAATGCCCGAAAGTCATGTTTCAGGTGTACGCAGCATTCAGCCCACCATTGCTCGAACTATTAGACGCTCCAAATTTTATAATAGACAACTGGGGATTAACCTCCATAGGAAAAACAACTGTTATGGAAATAGCTGCCTCAGTATGGGGGCTACCAATAAAAGAACAGGGTGGACTAATAATAGGATGGGATGCCACAAAAGTCTTTATAGAACGCATTTCCTGTCTCTTTAATCATCTCCCTATATTCCTTGACGACTCCCAGACAGCAAAAGAAAAAGGCAAAGAAACAACCCTTTATATGGTTGCTAACGGAGTAGGCAGACAAAGAGGAGCCTTAAAAGGAACTCAAAAGACAACTCACTGGCGCACAATTACTTTCTCAACAGGAGAACAAAGGCTTATCGATGTTACTGAATTCGAGGGTGCAAAAGCAAGAACAATAGAGCTTTATGGCTCACCTTTTAAAGATGAAAACCAGTCGGAGCTTATACATGACATAAAATCCAATATTCACTATAACTATGGCCATGCAGGGCCTATCTTCATAGAAAAACTCATTAACAGCGGCTACCATATATCAAATAAACTTTTAAGAGAAGAATACAGACATAACACATTAGAACTGGCCAAACTTGGAAAAGACAATGTATCGGACCGTATGGCTCAGTATTTTGCAGCGATCCAGATAGCAGGAAGAATAGCAGAAGAAATCTTTGATTTCGGCTCAGATCCGAAAGAGATTGTAAAAGATCTCTTTCTCTATACCTGCGGAGAAAATAAAGAAAGAGGAGACTACCCTCAAAGAGCTTTAGAACATATAGTTTCCTGGATACAGGGAAATCAAAATAGCTTCGACAAGCCTGATAAAGAGGCAGAAGTGGAAAGAGGGGAGATATACGGTGTTATCAGAGAAGGGGAATATATAGGAATCTTTCCTCACAAGTTCAAAGAACTCTTTAAAAAGAGTGAATTTGATAATTCTTCAGTAATAAAAGTCTTTAAAGAAAAAAGATGGCTACAAACAACAAAGGGAACCTATACATATCCCGTTGGATTTAGAAATAAAATGATCAGAATGATTAAAATAGACTGGACAGCCTTTAAGAATTTATGGCACTAAACCCTAAAAAATTATATTTAAAAAATTTTTAAATTTTTTTCCATGAGGAAATTTTTTTTTTACTGTAAGGCTGTAAGGTAATAATTTTATATATCAAAAACCTATATATTTCAATAATAAAATTACCTTACAGTCACCTTACAGTCACCTTACAGCCCTTACAGTACCTTACAGTACCTTACAGTCACCTTACAGTCCACCTTACAGTAAAAAAAGCTTATAAATAAAGAGTTTTTCATCACCTTACAGTCCTTACAGTACTTTTTTTATATTTTGCATGTTATAAAAATAAAAAATAATAATTCATACAAAAGCGCTGGACAGAATACTGCAAAAATGTACGTTAAGAGTTCAATTCTTTACGGTACCTTGATTTTTAATTATCTACTGGCAGACTTTGCCAGTCAGAGCCCAGGCAAAACAAATTCTTTGTAAGAAAAGCAGAGCTAATGTAAACCCGGCAAAAGCCCACCCCAAAAGGCGCGCGGCTCACTTTGTTCGCCGCTAAGGCGGCCCCTCCCCGCCATAAGAAAACTTCGTTTTCTTGCGCCTTTTCCCACCCTTCAGAACACGTACAGATCGTAAAATAAATCGCTTGTAATGAGCAAATTGATAAAACCCTTCGCTTTTTGCCGAGCTTTGATTATTTCCCACCCTGCGGAGTCAATGACCCCATGGCCCCTCCCCTCCCATCTTCATTGACTCCGCCCCACCCTATTTCAGTAGTCATCGGCAAAAAGCGAAGGCTGCAAACTTCAAATGATCTGATCGCAGGGTCGGGGGTGGAAAATCGGATCATTTGCTTGTTCTCTTTAGAAATGGACATAAGTAAAATTAGAGTATAAACTTACATCAGAGGTGATTGTAATGCCGGTTTTGAATTTAACAAATGAACAGGTTATTGAATTAATAAAGCAATTACCGTCAGAACAACAGGAAATGTTATTTGATTTTTTAATACTGAAGTTCTGGCCTTCCTGGTCGGAGCTATCTGCTTACGGAGAAGAGCTTGCAAAAAAGATCGCCTCCAGATATGGCCGAAATTGGGAAGGGATGGCAGAAGAAGAACGAGAAGAATTTATTGCAGATCTGGTTTATGAGGACTGACAATGCCAGTCGTAGTATTTGACGCTTTTTATTCATAAAAACTAAACAGAGTTAATACCCTATTGCTGAAGTCAACTTTAAGATTAAAAGGCCCTACAACCCCGCACTATTACTGGTTTTCTGTATTTTCCGGCATTAATGAACTTTTCGCAAATATGCCCACCCTGGAAACCCCAGTATTTACGCCATTTTTAAAATCAAAAACGTCGTTAAATATGAATTTAACGACGTTTTTATTTGTTTTTGTAAACATATACTGGAATCTGGCTTCTAAAGCAAAGAAAAGTGTTTAAATATAATCAACCTCTTTTTCCAGCTTATTTTAGTTTTTCTATTTCATCAATACTTAATCCTGTTGATTGTGATATTGCTTCTACAGGAATATTTAATTTTAAAAGATTTTTTACTATAGAAGTTCTTTCCTCTTCTTTCCCTTCTTGCTTGGCCTCATACAGTCTGGAAGCCTCTTCATGACGAGCCTTTGCCCTCATCTCAAGAATTTGCCTCACCTGTTCATCATTAGAAGCTCTTACCATTTCTTGTAATGCCATAACAATCTCCTCCTCTTCTTTCAATTCCTCTGGAAGATCATCTAAATTATCAGCATAAATTTCTCCAATTTTTAAAATGTGTAACCACTTTTCAAAGCGACTCTGTAGTTTCTTCGGTTTATCCTCTTTAAATTTTGGAAGCTCTATAAAATGCAACTCTTTCACATCAGTCAATTCCTGTTTCGATTTGATATTTAAATATCGATAAATATTATGCAGCTCTATTTCTTTTTTGAGCAGTCTGAAATTTAATATTGATATAGATATGGTTTTATTCAGTTTGGCAAAAGGTTCTGCTTTCTTCAACTGACCTGTATAAAGTTTGTCATGGTAATAAATAACACGCTGTATATATGCAGACTCAGATTCCACCTGCATTTCAATATTATATCTTATTTTTCTCCCATCTTCCGCCTTTACATCAAGCGTACTGAGCTTATCTTTAATATATTCCTGCAAATTAATAGTATTTAAAAAAGTCAGCTTAACAATCTTATCCTCTCCTTCAAACCCCAGTATAGCATTAAGAAGAGCTATCAATATTTTCTCATTCTTTTCATTTCCAAACACAAATTTAAATATCAAATCGTTTCTCAAATTTATAGAACTATCAATCGCCATAAAACACCCCTTTTAAATTTCTATCCCTTAACATCTTTATACCATTTTTTCACAGCTTTTTCTATCCTCGGAAAATCAGCATTATCTATATGCAGTCCCCAGGGTTCTCCATTAATCCCTCCTGTTTCCTTCAACCATCTCTCAACCTGTTTTTTCTTATTAAGACTTACTTTCCTTAAATCCCTCTTAAAATAATCAATAGATTCCTCCTCAAACAATTCAAGGCCTGTCAGATGACTCAGATGGACTCCGAATCCGAAAACGGGTTCAGACATCTTTTCACCAAAACTTTTTGCTATATTAAAGCCCCAGGGGTCATAATCGGTAAGAGCTGCGACCTCTACATTCTTAACTTTCCTCTTTTTCAATTCATCAGAAAAATACTCCATCGTCAGATACCCAGGCTCCCCATGAGAAGCAATTATAGTAATGCCTAATTCCAGAGCAATTTTTTTATATCTCCAGAACAGCCCTTCCTTTTCCGTATAGAGAATAAATCGGGGATTAGTCCTTCCTATAATCCTGAAGGCTTCTCTGGTGTCCTTAAATTTGAACTCATCTTGAAACCGGAAAAACCCTCTTATAACAAATTGATCAAAACTCTTACTCATCCTATCCTGAAGATAAAGTTCTCTCCCTTTTCCTCTATAAGCTCCCATCAGTGCTCTCTGTAGATTCCTGTCCTCTTCAGCCAGTGCCATAAGCTCCCTGTAAACCTCTACACTCAGAGGAGGACCTTCATCAGTCTCCAAAAGATCATGATTTTTAAAAAAGGGATGTTGAACTTCATACCAGAAAGTCCTTAAATTTCCTCCGAAAGGCTCAAGCTCCTTAACTTTAAGTTTAAGATAAGACTGCCAGATCAATGTATAAATAAGTTTCGAATCATTAACAGTCGAAAGCTCCGTTTCCTCCGAGTCATCAGAGCTTTTAGGTTTTCCCGGAAAAATTCTCCTTACTTCCTCCGTAGACATATCATGTAAATCTTTTGTTTCCAGTTCCACCTTTCTTCTAAGCCAGCTCTTCTGCTCCTCTTTAAGCTCCTCTATTACCTCTTCCTCTATCTCTTTCCAACGCATAATCTTTCATTCACTCCTTCAAGGATTTTACTAATCTCTTATCGAAATTATATCACCATTATGGGACACACTCAAAACGCAATGTCAGATAAAATATCAAAAGAAGTCGGGATCTCAAGACAGAAAGGAAGAAATTTTCTTCAAAAGGTTCTGAAAATGATCTCCGATGATATTGTCTATACTGGCCGTATAGAGCTAAAGGGTATAGGTGTATTTGAAGTTGATACAAGACCGCCCCAGACAATAACACACCCGGTAACGGGAGAAATAATCCAACTGCCTGAGAAAAGAATACTCCGGTTCAGAAGCTCCAGAGCAATCAAAAAACGCCTCAATCCTGATTACAAAGAAAAATAATTACTTACTCTTCTTCCTCATCTCTTGATTTCTTACAAACCAGCTTATAACCGAATTTCTTTGTAGTGGCAATAGAAAACCATTTACTATCTGTAAGCTCATAATTCACAACAAAAACTTCAGCCTCTTCCTCCTCTACCCTGGGCAGACAGTCCCCTCCTGTACAGAGAGCCCCCTCCTGAAGAAGAGGAACTAAAGGCCGGGCTTTTTCCATAATCTCTTTTGCAGCCTCCATTAGTTTCAACTTTGCCCCCTCTTCCGCCTGTGTCTTTGTGCCTGCATGATTTGTCCTGGAAATAGGGCCGAATTGTATGATCCAGTCAGAGCCGGGATAGTTAATTATCATAATACTTTACCTCACTTTTATAATTTTATAACAGATTCAAGAAGTGTTACTTTACTTCCTTTTTTGAAAGCGAAATGTTTTTTTTATAAAAAGCAGTAATAGAAATTGTTTATGTAGAATAAATAAAGATGTTTTTAATCGGAGGCATTTAAAAATGTTTCGACAAAGCATTAGCTCCAAGATAATTTTATCAATAGCATTAGTAGCTATCATTGTTGTGAGTGGTTTCGCATATAATAATATTGTTCTAAAAAATGAAAAAATGCTGGATGATTTTATAATCGATAGTTACCAGTTTAATGAAATTATTATACAACAGCTCAAATATACAATGCTAAATTATGTTAATAAAGAAAATTTTCAAAACAACATAGAAGATTGCATAAAAGATGAGGAGGATATAAAGATAAGGGTTATAAATAGATCAGGAATTATTTTTTTCTCATCAAATAAAATAGAAATAGGAAAATCAATTGACAGTTGTTATATACCTGAAAAAATATCTTTGAAAAAAGCTACTGAAATCCCCAATCATCAAATTTTCAAGTCAAACGGACATAAAATACTGGCTATTACAACTGCCATTCCTAATGAAAAAAACTGTTGTAAATGTCATCCGAAAGAACAGGATATAATTGGAATGCTGGAGCTCAATCGGGATCTGACGGAATTGGACAGGAAAAAATTTGATCAAACTAAAGGAATTATTTTATTGGCGTTTCTTCGCATTTTCATTCTTTTCTTTTTAATAATGATTATTATACGCCAGTTAGTATTAAAACCTATAAATGAACTTGTAGTAATGACACGAAAAGCGTCAGAAGGAAATTATAACTATTCACTTCCAGTTTATACAAATGATGAATTTGGTTTTCTCAAAAATGAATTCAATAATATGATGCGGGTAATCGAAATAAATAATAAAAAACTAAAAGAGAAGAATAATGATTTAGAAAAAATGATTGATAAACTCCAGGAAGCTCAGGAAAAATTAATCCGGGCCGAAAAGCTGGCTGCTCTCGGTCAGATAGCCGGAAGTATTTGCCATGAAATCAATAACCCTCTCGGAGCAATTTCCAATGCAGTGTATTTTCTTAAAATGACCTTGTCAGATGCTACTGAAAAAACCATAGAATATCTGGATATAATTAATTCAGAAGTTTTAAAAGGAAATAAAATAGTATCAGATCTGAGGGATTTTTCCAAAACTGAATTAATTATTCAAAAAGAGAAAATAGAAATATCTTCCTTTATTCTTGAGCTATTGAAAAGAAACCCACCTCCTGAAAAAATAAACGTAATTACCAGGCTAAAATCAAACTTACCTTATGTACTTATAGATGAATTCCAGATAGAGCAGGTTCTACGTAACCTTTTACATAATGCCTATCAGGCAATGTCTGTAGGAGGTGAATTACAGGTAATTGCATTGGAAGATAACGGACAGGTTGCTATATCTATAAAAGACACAGGTTGTGGTATTTCTCAAGAGAACCTGAAGAAAATTTTTGAACCTCTTTTTACTACAAAAGCTAGAGGACTCGGACTTGGCCTTTCTATTTGTGAAAATCTTATTAAAATAAATGGCGGGACAATTACAGTGGAAAGTTTAGAAGGCAGTGGCAGTACTTTTACTATTACCCTGCCGATTAATGAAGGATGCCAGTGAGCAAAAAATCATGTAAGGTACCAGTAAGATTTCACACAATGAGTTCATTAAACTTTCTATACGGGAACTCCCGATAGTACAGAACGATTTGCCGATCTTTTGTAATAAACCTGTCTGTACTATCGGGAATTCCCAACCCTGCTGAACTTTTTTTTACAA
>DAIOEN010000277.1:0-8068 GCA_036746235.1 Vulcanimicrobiota bacterium
TAATTTTTCTTCTCCAGAGCCTGCCAGGCAGAAGCTTTTTACAGATACCCTTTTATCTGTTACGATAGTTAGATTCTATAACCCTTTCTCTATTCCTTCCTGTTAGATAGTAATAAAAACCCTGCATGTTCTTTAAGTATAAAAACAGGTACTTTATAAAAATCTCCGAATTCCTTTACCTTTAAATCTCTCGTTTCTGCCACGCAGAAGACATGGTCTTTTGATGCGAAAAAATTCGCCAGATCTTCCCTTGTAAGCAAATATTCAATCTTATGATTCGTATAAAATATAAGGCTCGGATGAAGATTAACAAAACTTCCTATTCTGTCTCCTTTTTTAATCTGCCCGTTTATCATTAAAGAAAGACTTTTAACAGGTTTTACCTGATTGAAATACTCACCTGAAGACCATACAAGAAAACTGTAAGAACAGAAAGTCAATATGATAAAAGCTATAAAAGCAGATTTTTTACAATTGAAGAAGATCATAATAGAAGGAATTACTATGGCAAAGGCAAGTATTATAAGAGGGGGAACACAGAGGCTGGATAATCGTTCATAATCCTCGGGGAACTTCATTTTTGCATAGAAAAGTGCCAGAAATATCAAAATCCCGAGAGGTAAAGAAAGAAGTGCAGAGAGATTCATATATTTCTTTATAGAATTTTCATGGAGATATTTATTCCACATATATCCTGGGACCAATGATAATGCAGGGAACATAGGCATAATATACCTTATTCTTTTTGGCGCTGATACGGAAAAGAATATAAATACCAACAGAATCCATATGAATATAAAATTCTTTCTTCCCAACTGATCCTTATCTTTTAACAATAAAATAATACCCGGGAGGAGAAACCCCGACCATGGAAGAGAGCCGTATAAAATCGTAATAAAATGAGTGAAAAAATTATGAGATGGAGCAACGGCTCCGTCGCCGCTGAAATATCTCCTAAAAGTCAGTTTCATAAATACATTTTCTATGAATATATTGCCATGAAGATAATATTCTATAATATGCCAGGGAGCGGCAATCAGGAGAAAAACTGCAATGCCTCCTGCAATGTGTAACAAATATTTTCTCATATAACAGGGTAAGTTTTTCTTATATTTAACGACAAGGAAAATCCCTGTAATCATACATGGTAAAACGAAACCGACAAGGCCTTTTGTCATGACTGCAAGCCCCAGACAGCCCCAGAAGATATAATTATAGAGCAATTTTCCCGTCTTTGTAAAAACTATGAAGCAATAAAAGCCAAGAGAAATAAAGAGATTGAGAGGTATATCCAGAAGGGGGGAACGGGACTGGTAGAAATAAAAGAGACCTGTAGAAAAAATTGCTGAAGACAGGAGACCTGTTTTAGTGTCAAACAGTTCACGTCCGATAATATATACGACATATACTCCTGCCACTGCCATAAGGGAATGCCATATTCTTACGGAAAATTCATTTCTGCCGAAAAGGAGAAAACATATGGCATTCAACCAGTAAACAAGAGGTTGTTTATCATGAAAGACTTCAAAATTCAGATGAGGGGTGAGCCAGTCACCGCTTCCCACCATTTCGCTGGCAGCCTGTGCGTATATGGCTTCATCTTCATCAACAAATACTATGTCACCTGCTCTCCAGGTGTAAAGAAAGAGGGACATCAGGAGTATTAATAAAAGAAGAATCTTTTCACTATATTTATTTCCCTCCAAGCAGTTTCCTCCAGCCGCCCCTTTTCCTGTCATCCATCATTTTTTTGTAAGCTTCCAGTTCATCATCTTTATCTAAAAGCTTTTGCTGCAGCTCATTATATTCACTTAACCTTTTATCTATTTCAACAGTCAGTTCAGCTATGTTATTCTGCAATTTTCTTATTTCTTTTTCTTTTTTATTTAAATTTTCTTCCAGAATATGGAGGAGTTTATTTTCTTCTTCAAGGTATTTTATCTTCATCATTGCCTGGGCATATAAAAATTTGACATTGTTTAATTCCTGTATTATTTTGGAATTATCTTCTTTTTTTCTTACAGGTTTCTCAGGCTCTCCCATAAGAGATCTGGCTATTTCCTGCAGATTTACCGGCCCGGAAGGAAGGTCATTGACAGAAATAAAGGCATCTTCTATTTCTCTCGCCACACCTGAAAGAATATTTATACTTGATGAAGGATTTGCTGATTTGCTTCTTTCCCCCCTGAAATCTTTGAGGGTTCCTCTAACATGAGATAATTTATTATCGAGCTTTCTTTTTTTATTTTCTCTTTCTGTTATATCAAAAAGAAATTCTCCCGATTTATTACATTCTATACACATGGTTTTTACGACATTGTATATTACATCATTTTCCGGGAGTTTTTCTCTGAGAAGAACCTGGTATTTCCCTCCGCAGGGACATCTGTATTTCATTATATAGTTATTCTCAAATTCTTCGCTTTCTGCAGAGATTATAAAATTAAATTGATCTTTCATTGTTTAAAGCTCCAGACTTTATCAGTGAGCAGTGAACAGTGACCAGTGATCAGTTACCAGTTACCAGTTATCAGTTACCAGTTACCAGTTACCAATTATTCTACTATAATAACTTCCCTGTTCCCTGTTCCCTGGTCCCTGGTCACCCTTCACTCTTCTTCATAATAAAGTGTATCGAATAATTGAAGAGATTTTCTTATCTTCACATCTGCTTTTTCCGCTATTTTAAGTCCTTCAGTTAAATGTTCGTGCGGTACCCAGTCACACTCTTCGGCATGGAACGAATAGGAAATGCCCATAATATGATCTATGTAATATCTCATTTCATCGATAGCCTCAAGAAACAATTCCCCTCCGTCTATACAGTAATTATACTGAAGTTTGACCTGTTTTTCTACATCAGGCTCTATATGTTCTTCATCTATATTAATATTTTTTGTCACTTTATAAAGAGAATCGGAAATCTTTCTTTCAAAAAAATCAAGAGAACTGTCAAATTGCTTTAATGTAAGTTCATATTGTTCATACATATCGGGAGTAGTAAGTTTTTGAACAAAAAGATTCAATATTTCAAAGGTAAGGGACCTTTTTTCTTCAGGTCTGTTCAAATCAGAAGAAAAATTTTCCGGGTCATTGGTGGAATAAGATGAAAGATTATAACTCATAAAAAAATTATTAAGAACTCTAAAGAAGTTCTTCTGTTTCTATATTTTATTCAGCCTGTAATTAATTAAACAGGACACTGCAGATATCACTCTCTCCCGTCACGCGTTACGCATTATACGTTACGAATTAGAACATTACTCTCCTCTTTTTTCCAGAACCATTTCCACAGCTTCTGCTATGGGCTTATCCAGTTTCGATATATTTCTGGCCAGATCTTCTCCTGAAATGGATCTTGCCGCCACTCCCAACTGACTTACAACGGAATCCTCTGCTTCAGGTTTCACAGGAGCAACAGGAGCAGAAGACTCTACCTCTTCAAATTCAGGACTTTTAACACTTTTAACCTGTCCTGTTTGCTGTATACTTTTTTGCCCTATCCTATCTATATTCATAAATTACTCCTCTCTATAAGATAACCATAAGCACTACACTAACAGCCATGACTGAATAATAATAAGGAAGAATGAAAACTTATTCTCCCTTCAACCTTCACGATTCTCATAATAACAACCATGACCGGTTCGGTCACAACAAAGCATGAGAATTCATTCCTCCCGCCACAAGTTACGCGTTACGCGTTACGATTCTCATATAAAATAATCTTCAAATCAATAAAATTATTTTATCATAAAATTTTCACATATACAATCCTGGAATTCATCCAAAAAAATAGTAGTAAATTATTAAGATTTCTGTTAAAATATTTTATATTCCATAATCAAGTTTTTGAAATTAACTGTCACTATATATTGTGACGCATTACGCATCACGAATCACGTGTTACGAATGAGAAAGGAGATAATATATGGAAAAAAGATCTTACCCTGTTAAAAATTTCCCTGTAATGCAACTGGCTTCATCCCTTGACACATGGTATCAATCCCTCGGTTTTGAAACACAGATGTTAAAAACCCAGTTCGGAGGATTAATAATTCAGGCAAGAAAAGAAGGGTTTTTAAGGACAGTTGTCGGTATGTCCTCTGCTATAACAGTATCAGTCAATCAGCAGGATGCATATTTACTTATAGAAGTGGGAGGAGCTAACTGGGCTGACAAAGCAGGAGCCGCAGCCATCGGCTATATAGTATTCTGGCCTACCCTTATATCTGCCGGTTTCGGCGTATATGAACAGAGTAAACTCATAAAACAGACATGGGATGTCATTCATAGATATATAAGCACCTATACTTCCGGCGGAGTTCCAGTGGATATAACTCCAACTCCTGTTATTATGCCGACACCGCCACCTTACCAGGCACCGCCGCCGTCTTATCAGGCACCGCCTCCGTCCTATCAGGGGCCGCCACCGTCTTATCAGGCACCGCCTCCGTCTTCTGTTCCTCCTCCTACTGCAATGATAGATGAAGCTTCTATTATTGCCGCAACGACTCTTCTTTCCGAAGGAGAAGCATGGGGACGTCTTGTAGTGGACAGCGGGTCTCATGCAGGTGAAAGTTTCGAACTGAAACTGCCACTTGTAAGCATTGGCCGCAATCCTGAATGCAATATTATTCTGAGTAAAGATGAAACTGTATCACGAAATCATGCCTATATTTATCTTAAAGACGGAGAAGTAGTCGTTTCAGACCAGGGAAGCAAACACGGAACATTTATCAATGAACAACCTGTGACTACTGCTTTTATAAGAGATACATCCATATTACAGATAGGTAAAACTATTATGAGATTTTATCTGGTAAAAAAATAATGCATATATCAGGGCTGATGCCCTGTTATATGCATTACATGACGGTTTTATTGATTCGACGATATGGTAAATTTATGTTCTTCAAAACATAAAACAATAGCTATAAATCCTATGGGCACTGTAGCCAGCAGGCCGACCAGACAGAGCACAGCGCCTATTATCTGCAGTCCTCCTACCAGTAAAAAGAGATAGGCATAGGATAGAAAATTATTCATAACCATAGACTTACTTTTCAATATAGCTGAAATACCATTTGTTTCACCATCCAGAATGAATAGATTGGTAAAACCTACAGATACGGATATCAGAATTACAACAAAAAGACCGGGAAATAAACCTAATAATAGCAGAGGCGGAGTCTGCATTATAACTCCTGGAAGCATAAAAAGAGTCATTACCAGGAAAATTAATATGTTTATTATTATAACTGCTAAATAACCTGGCAATAAATAGTTTAAGCTGAAACATCTGAAGAGATTTCCATAATCCATTTGCCCCTGTCTTATTCTCTCTTTTATTGCAAAAAAATAACCGAGAAGTAAAGGAATAGTAAGTGCTGAAACAATCAGATTTGTTAACAATTTTATACCATAAATAAGCAGCTTTGCTATTTGAGGAGACATATTTTGAAAGATCTGATAAAAAGCAATCTGAATAATAGCTGTTACAGCTCCGACAGCAAAACTAATTGCCACACATATTACCACATAAATTACCGTTGCAATGATATAACCTACTATATCCCTCTTGAATTCATCAATAGCCCTGTTTAAAAAACTTCCCATTTCTTCCCTTCTTTCTTTATTTATTTTTATAGAATTGTGCAAATATATCTTAACATAACTGTTGTAAAAAGAGAATAGATAAAAAATAATATATTATTGCAATGATTTTTGATTATTATGTTATAATTATAGTGTATTTCATAACTTGGTACCGTAACAGGTAAAAGGGTATCCGTAAAAAGCTTCTGCCTGGCAGGCTCTGGAGAAGAAAAATTAGTTTTTTATATAGAATTAAAAATTAAATAAGGGTTAATTTATTGTCTGTAAAACAAATTAAATAAGGCAAATTATTTTTCTTCGTAAGAGCCTGTCAGGCAGAAGCTGATAAAATGGTTATTAATTTACCCGGTGCGGTAATTAGTGGTTGTAAAAAATAACTACATCATAGTTATAGATTGTATCGTGACGCGAGGATAATAAACGTTTAATAATTTGCCAGGGTTATTTTTTAAAAGTCCCTTATTAGATGAGTTTATGACCATGAAAGAACTTCATAAATCTTATTATAAAGAATTAAAATATTTTATCGGAGAAAAACCGTGTCACACTATTCCTATATTTCTCTTAAATAATAACCTCTGCAATATATATACGGACGAAGATTTTCATAAAGGTTTTCTCATAGTGCCTGTCGGAGAATTAAAAGATCTCTATCTTTTCGGCCGGTTAAATCAGGAGATACTTAAAGATTTTCTTGTTCAGTTAAAAGACATAAGAACTCTTCTGTGTGATATGACCCTTAAATCCACTGTAACTGACACAGGTATTTTCAGACATGTAATAAGAAATATAATCTATTCTTTTAAAGGCAGACCTGCAGATTTTTTATCTGTTCCCGATGAAGTAAAAAAACTTTCTTCTGAAGACAGTGGTTCTTTTGCTCTTCTGCCCCGTGATGCCTCTTTTATATTCAAGAATTTTCTTTCTTCGGAAAGGTTTTTAAAAGAAGGACTCTCCTATGCCATCTTCGATAAAAACAGAATCTTATCCTGCGCCGGAACCTATGCCATATCCGACAGATATGCAGATATATGCGTTTATACAGTGCCATGGCGGAGGAGAAAAAGTGGTTCCTATAAATGTGCCACAGCACTTATAAAAGAATTATTTCTTATAAATAAATATCCAACCTGGACTGCCGAAGAAAGCCATGAACCTTCCAGAAAACTGGCGGAAAAACTCGGCATGATACAGGTAGATGAATTATGTTGTTTTTATTGATTATTTATATCCTCTCAATACATGTAACAGTTCCTTCTCATCTTTACAATTCTTAAAAAGAAGATTATTTACTTCTTCAAAAGAACACCCTTCAAAGAGGAGCTTTCCCGTCAGTTCTCTTGCAGTATCAAAGGATATAAGTTCATTATGATGGGCCATGCCTATTTCGGAGGCAAGCCTTGCTCTGTGATCATTTATTTCTATCATTCTCTTATTTTTTGGATTTTTCCCGTTAAAAAGTATTATATTATAATATCCTCCTACACCGAAATTCCTTTCACAGGCTATATTCAGAGCTTTTACCATAGTTAGTGCTCCTTCCAGAGGATCAATATTTCCTCTCCTTTCGTGAGGAGATTTTCCTGCAAGGAATTCACTCAGATAAAATTGCATCATATCAGAACCTGAGCCGCCTGCCGCGTAGGCTATGTCAACTTCTTCTTTAAACATTTTCCATATGGAGAATTGAAATATACGAAACCCTGTATTATCATCATAACCTGCAAGGACTCCTGCATTCATAAATACCGATTTTGTATCGGGAATAGAGCCTTTCCATGTCATAAATTTCTGGCAGTCTTCAAGGATTTCTTTATCTTTCAGTTCTATTTTCTTTCCGTTTTTCTCATAAGATCCTGCCACATAATCATTACAATCAAATCCGTAGAGACCTTTCATCTGCTGTGATATATGGTTATGTTTCATGCCGGTAATTATACTGTATACCAGATCAGATAAGTCTTCCATTGTCTTAAACTTTTCAGGTATTTTCCCGTCATTTTTTTCTTTTAAATTTTTATATTCTTCATGAAGTCTTCTGGAAATTGTAAATTTTATTTCATCACCTATCGTGGAAGTACCTGTATTTCCATAGGCAGCCACAAGACCCATTTCATCGATGATTTCCTGAGGTATAACAGGTTTTATTTTATCTGACACGAAGATCTTCATATCTTCAGGATTCCAGCTTCTCTGTTCATCACATATCATAATCCCCGAGTAATCATTAAATCTTAATGCATTTATAGAAGTCATATTTTGCATCCTTTCCAGGTAATTTAGATAAAGATTATTTTATTACTTTGTTTCTATAAAATCAATAGATAAAAAAGTAATTTTTACTCTGTCATAAAAATGTTTTTTTCTGGTAAAATAGAGAAAGGAGAATTAATTATTTTTTTTAAAAGAAGGAATATTTTTCGGCTTCCATGAATGGTTGTTTAAATAT
>DAIOEN010000278.1:0-2799 GCA_036746235.1 Vulcanimicrobiota bacterium
AGTGCTTCAAACATACTTTTGGGAAGAAAATGCCTGTCAATTACTTTGATAGATTTGTTTTTTCTATAGGTGCTGCCTGTATCAGGTTTCCCGCAATCAAGTTTTTCTCTGATACCCTGTAAACCCATTTCTATAAAAGTTGCTATTTGAAGATAAACATTACCTGCCGGGTCAGGGTTTCTTAACTCAATTCTCATATTATCAGGCCTGCTGAAATAAGGAACTCTTATCATAGAACTTCTGTTTTTTATACCCCATCCGATTGTAATTGGCGCCTCTTTTTCAACAATATAGGCCTTGTACGAGTTATAGATTGAAGCCATAATGATAGATGTTTCCCTTGCATATTTCATTATTCCTCCTATAAACTGTCTTGCCACTTCACTGAGATTATATGGTGCATCGGCACTGTAAAACATGTTTTCTCCGTCCATATTCTGCATGGATAGATGTATATGAAAAGCACTTCTGTTCTGTTCGTCAAAAGGCTTTGGCATAAAGGTAGCATGATAGCCATGTTCTTTTGAAACTTTTCTGGTTATATAATTAAAGAGCAGTGTCCTGTCTGCAGCTTTTAATGGTTTCTCGGGACAGAGGTTAATCTCATGCTGCGAAGGAGTAACTTCATGATGAGCTTTTTCAAATTTAACACCGCAACCGGTTAATACATTAACAATATTTTTTCTTACATCACTGCCTTTATCAGACGGATCTGCATTGAAATAACCTACCCTGTCCGTATAAATATTGCCGTTAAAATCTTCACTGTTAAATAAAAAAAATTCATATTCGGGGCCTACAAGAAATTTTAAGCCAAATTCCGATTTACCTTTTTTAATAACCTTTTCAAGCACATATCTCGGATCTGATTTTGCCCTGGAACCGTTCTTGTTATAGATTTTTCCTATCAAGAAACCGATTCTTTCATTTTTAAATTTTATAATTTTAAAGCTGCTTTTAACGGGAAATATTAAGCGATCACTGTCATCGACTCTGCTTATACCGGCAATAGAACTGCCGTCAAAACCAATTCCGTTTTTAATATATTCTTCTATATTTTCAGGATTTACCTGTAAGGTCATGAGCCTTCCGTTAAGGTCTGTTATAAATATCTGTACACAATCTACTTTTTTGAGTTTTTTCATTCTTTACAGGTCTTTCTTTTTTGTTTTTTTAGAAATCGTTTCGATAGAAACGATTTATTATACAATTTTTCTGTGTATCTGTCAAACCATTTTTTACTGCATACAGGTTCACTTTTTGCTCTAATTGTATTTATTACTGACCTGAGCACAGGCATGTAATAAACGTTTTCCTCCCGTTACACGTTACGAGAGTAAATATGTATTATTTATGCTCACCTCAGTAATTCTTATTTTTTTGCTACTATAGCAGTAACTCGCCTTTTTGCTTTCTTTATTCTTATTTTGATTATTCTTATAAGTCTTATAAGATAACTGTTTACCTCTGGCTGAAGAATTACGTCTGTCTTTCTTATTTCCATGCCCAGATCTATCTTTAAAGAATGAGACTTCTGTATGGCAAGTATTTGATATGGATATACGCTCCTGTGGCCTGTCATAACAAAACTTATTACACAGACTATTGCAGCATAATTGGCTATGGTGGAACCGAATATTTCCATTGCCATAATACTTGCGGCAATAGGTGTGTTGGCAGCACCTGCAAGTAATGCTACAAAACCTATGGCAGAAAAATTTGCCACATTAAGACCCATAAGCTGTGCAAATAAATTTCCAGATGCAGATCCTATAAAAAATATTGGTGTTACAATACCTCCGCTTCCTCCGAAATTCAGGGTAATACTTGTGAAAAGTATTTTTGCTATAAAGGCATACCACACAACCTCCTGGCCTGAAAGACACTTTTCTATTGTATCCAGTCCGAGACCGAGATAATCTTTTGAAAATATAAATGTTAATATAATAAGAAGAATACCTCCTGTTATACCTTTTACGGGAAATTTTGTTTTTATATTATTACTTATATGTTTGCATATATGAAGTATTTCTATGAATATAAAAGCACATAGGCCGAAAAAAATACCGGCCAGAACTATTTTTATAAAAAATAGCCCTTCGAATTTATGCATTAAGTTTATATTATGGTGAAAATATTGAACCCCCATATAGGATGATACCTGATATGAAGTAAGACCTGCTATGAATGAAGGAAGGAGGACATCATATAACATACTTCCTGCTGCCAGAACTTCTATGCCGAAAATAGCCCCTGACACAGGTGTCCCGAATACAGAAGCAAAACCTGCACTGATACCGCATATAACCAGTTTTTTTCTGTCATAGTCATTCAGTCTTAACAGGCCTGCCAGGATTGAAGAAAGGCCTGCTCCTATCTGGGCGCATGGCCCTTCTTTACCTGCCGACCCTCCGGTAGCTATTGTTATAATAGTGGTTATTAGTTTTACCGGTACAACCATTGGATTTATCTTACCGCTATCTTTATGAACTGCTTTTATTACTTTTTCCGTACCATGTCCTTCTGCATCGGGGGCAAGATACTTTATTACTGCTTCACATAAAAAGAAAGACAGCGGCATTAAGAAAAAATAAAAGGGAAATTTACCTGTATAATTAATCCCTCCGTTTAACAGCTTTAAGAATATTGCTGTAGCCAGGCCTATAATTGCACCGCTTAATGCGGCCAATATAAACCATTTTATAATACTTACGAAAATAACAGATTCTTCTGTTATTTCCTTTTTTATTACATTATATTCATTCTGTAATTCCATAGATTTATTTTTCTCATCTCCAT
>DAIOEN010000278.1:2899-5071 GCA_036746235.1 Vulcanimicrobiota bacterium
GTTTTAATCTTCCTGGCCCAAAACCTGACATCTGACACCTGAAAATTGAATAGATTATTTTTTACAGTTTGTAAAATTTGCAAAAGTATAGTTAATAATAAAACCATATTGTTCTGTATTCTCTGATATTTTCACCTCTTGCTGCAAGTTCTTCAAGATAATCGTATATCGGTACATCTACATAATTATAAGGAGGTACAGGTTTTATGTTTTTCTCCCATGGATGAAATTCATAGACTCTGCTCCCATCGGGTAAAATCATAACTACTCTGTGATCCTGCCAGGCTCTTAAATGGTTTTTACCAAGTTTCGGTACATTAAACACCGGTTCGTCTGTCCTGTCAAGTCCCGGAAGTAGTCTTGCTTCCTCTTTTCTTTCCTGAAGAATTCGTGCTATGGGAACCATATACTTCCTTGTTTCTTCCTTGCCTTTCATGTTAAATGTATAATATGGATCAATTCCTGTTAATTTCAGGTCTGTCCGTAGTTTTGCCGTTTCAAAACGACGGGAATTTTCAATGGTAAAAACCTCCTGATTATAAACAGATATACCGGTTTTTCTTATTTTCTGAACAGCTTTCATTGCTTCAGGTGTTATTTCATAGGAATGTTCAAAATGTGTAACTATGGCAATCTCCCTCCGTCCAGGTTCTTGGAAGGAAGATATGATGTTTATCAGATCATCTGTCCATCTCATTGGAAGTACAACAGGTGTTCTTGTGCCGAGACGAATTCTGCGTATATGCTCTTTTTTTGCCAGTATTTCGAGTATAATCTTTAAATCTTTATCATTCATTATACAGGGGTCACCGCCTGTGATTAAAACATCTCCTACAGTTCTGTGGGAATCAAACCATTTCAGTGATTTTTCAAGAGTTTCTTTCTGTGCCATGGCATCGGGGGCAAGAACTTCGTCTATTTCCCAGTTTCTCTGGCAGTAAACACAGATCTGCGCACATGTATTGAAAGGTTTTAATATGGCAATTCCAGGGTATCTTCTTGTAATAAGTTCTTCAGGAGATGTATCATGTTCTCCCATAAAATCAAATATACAACCTCTTTTTGCCCTGTTTTCTACCATCATGTCAATATAATCGGGAGGCGGAATTACCTGTGCACGAATGGCATGATCGTAACCTATGGATAATTGCCTGTCCATTAAACTCAGGTAATAAGGTGTGATGCCGAAAGGTATTCTGTTCTCAGAAGCTTTCTTTATTGCTTCTTTGTGTTCTGCAGTAAGCTCAATAAGGTCCAGTAACGGTTTGTATGTTTTTATTACATTTTTTAAATGCCATCTGTAATCATTCCAGTCTTCGTGATGGCCGCCGAAATACCGGATAATTCTGTTTTTATTTTCCTGTCTCCAGTTTATTACGTCTCTGTCCAGACCTGAAGGATATTTTTTAAAGTATTTCTCCATTGTCGAACCCAGTTCATCGAGTATTTCCGTTCTTGCTTCTGCAGCACGACGTCCTTCCATCTGAAGAAAATCAGGTATACCTTTTTTTGCTTCAGACGATTCAAAATATATGTTTGATTTGCCTGCAACTCCGCGAAAAAGATTTATAAATTCCATTAAAAAACCTGCAGAAATCTGCAGGTCTTCTCCTTTGCCTGTTGATAGCTTCCAAAGGCAGTCAAGAGCAGATACTCCTGTACGATATTCATTGACAGGTCCTATAATACTTTTAAATACCCTTATACACTCTCTTACAGTTGCTTTTTCCAGAATATGTAAATCGTTGTCTGTTTCAAATATTTTACGTTCTGCTTTTTCCAGATATGTATAGACTTTATCTCTTGCTTTTTCCAGATTTTCCGAATCTTTAAGAATAGTGTAAATTTCAGGATTTGCCTCCCACAGACGTTTCATATAAGCATCATAGTTGACTTCAAATTTTGGTTTTACCATTTCAATTTCATCTGTAAATACATCATCAATGGTTTTGGTTCTGACTACCTTTCTCTTTACTGAATTCTCTGATAATTCCGTCTTTTTTTCTTCTTTTACATTTTTCATTCCTGTAGCCCCCTTTCCCTCTCTATTCAGAACGATTGAACCAGTTCTGCATTGTTAAAATAGAATTTCAGACATTTTAAGGCTATAGCTGTAACAGTTCCTATGATTATACCTCCTGATACTGAAAGGAGAAGCAGTCTTAATACATA
>DAIOEN010000278.1:5171-8014 GCA_036746235.1 Vulcanimicrobiota bacterium
TTTACGTCACTCCTGATTTTACAGAGTTCATCATATGTCTCTTTCCCGCTGAGATCAGGCATGGTCATATCCAGAATTACTGCACATATGTCCTGACCTTTTAATTTGAATATTTCAATCCCTTCTTTACCGTTTGAAGCAGTCAATACATCAAAACCGGATTTCCTGAGAAAGGATTCCGCTACGGTACGAATACTTTTTTCATCATCTACTATAAGGAAAGTACCTGTTCCTCTGAAGGTTTCAAAAGTTTTTTTCTCAGTTCTTACAGTTATTTCTTTTCTTTTTAAAGCCGGAAACAGAACTGTCATAGTAGTTCCTTCCCCCGGTGAAGTGGAGACTCTGATGGCGCCTTTATGGCCCCGGATAATACCCAGAACTGCAGCAAGGCCCAGTCCTCTACCGAGAAATTTTGTTGTGAAAAAAGGATCGAATATCTTATCTTTTACTTCTTCTGTCATACCGCATCCTGTATCTGATATTTCCAGAAATACATAAAGTCCTTCAGATATTTTCTCTTTGAGATAAGTGGCAGCAATATAATATCTGTCACAATCCTTTATACCTGTTCTTATATTTATATTACCCTGATTTTCTCCTATTGCTTCAGAGGCATTTATGACAAAATTCATAATAATCTGTTCTATCTGTGTTCTGTCACATTCTATCAGAGGCAGTTCTTCAGAAAGATTGTATAAAATATTACATTTTTTTGAGACAGAAATTTTAATGAATTTTTCCATCTTTCTGATAAGTTCATTAAGATTTATTTTATCCCTTACAATAGAGCCTCTCCCTGTATAGTTCAGTATCTGTCTTGTAATATTTGCGGCATGGTTTATGGAATTTATTATTTCCCAAATATTTCCTTTCAGAGGTGAATCTTCCGGAATATCCATCATTGTAAGTTCTGCATAACCAAGCATTCCTGCCAGTATATTGTTAAAATCATGGGCAATTCCGCCTGCCATTATACCCAGGCTTTCCATTTTCTGTGATTGCCATAGATGCTCTTCTATTTGTCTTTTTTCTTCTATAGAACGCCTTCTTTCAAATACATTTACAAAAATTTCTCCTAAAAGTCTCAGAAGTCTCACATCTTCTTTTCTCCATACTCTTTCTGCATTTTCTGAATTAAATACAAGTGAGCCTATAAGTGATTTTTCTATGACCATAGGAATGGCCAGTTCTGTTCTGTAGGAAAATTCTTCCCACTTTATTGTTTTTCCGTCAAGTTTCATCTGAAAATCTGTAATGAATTCCCTGGGATTTAAATCGGAATGAGGAACAAAGTCGCCGTCACACCATCTGTAGTGTTTTTCTATGTCTTTTAAATCCTTTGAAAATATATTGATATAACAGAATTTAACTCCCAGAAACTTCCCCGTTGTTTCAAGGGCAAAGTTTATTTCACTGTCTATTTCATCTGCCGTAATATTTATAAATTTACTTGAAATATCTGTAATAAGTTCTTCTACTGAAAGTCTGTACAGAAGTTCTTCCTGAGATTTTTTTCTCTCTGTAATATCCATTACAACAGAGAATATTCCCGAATAATTTTCTTTTTCATCTAATATGGAGGAATTTGAGAAAACAGTATAAATTTCTTTTCCGTCTTTTCTTTTAAGTATTATTTCAAAATGTTCTGACCACATTTTTTCATGTACTTCAAATTTTTTTCTCACCTTTTTTGCCGTTTCTTCTCTGACATAATCCAGAATGTTTGTTCCCGTAATTTCCTCTCTTCTGTATCCTGTTATATTACAAAAAGCCTGATTGGCAAATGTTATTATTCCATCTATGTTTATGGCGAGAATCCCTTCATTCAGTTTCTCTACAAGTTTTCTGTATTTTTCCTCACTCATTCTGAGTGCCTGGCGGGATGTTTCTTTTTCTTCCTCTCTTTTTTCCAGTGCTTCTGCCATTTTGTCAAAAGATCTGGCAAGCTGTCCTACCTCGTCTGTCGTATGGGGAACATCTGTTCTGGTTTTCATATCTCCCAGGCCGAGCTTTAAAGAAGCACTTAAAAGTTTTTTCAATCTGTTGATTATAATGATATTACCCAGGAACCATCCCGCAGAAATTGTAATAAGAAGGGAAGATAAGAGGAGTAATGTATTTCTTACCATTATATAGTTTACTTCCGATAATGCCCTGTATGACGGTATGCCTGCCCTTATAAACAGATAGGTTTTTTCTCTGAGTGTTAATTTTTTAAAGGCATACAGTCTCTGGATACCGTCAAGACCTTTCCCTGTAAAGGTGCTTTCTTCATGCTGTCCCGTCATGGCAGACATCATGCCGGGCAGGTCATATTCTCCTTCGTAATTCATAGAAGAAGGATAATATTTGAGAATTCTTCCCTGTGAATCACAGAATATAAGGTTTGACCCTTCAGGCAGTTCTGCCTGAAGGAATGACTGACCGTATAATTCAAGATTCAAAAAGGCTATGATTACTCCCTTTATATGTCCCTGCCTGTCTGTTACAGTACATGCAAAAGGAAGAACAGCTTTTTTGTATATATGTTTTTCTGTATATTCTCCTGCAACAAGCCTGTTCTCTTTTATTGCATCCTGAAAAAATGCTTCGCCGGCCAGCGAAGTTTTTTTACCTGAATCTGTAGAGAAAAGAATATTTCCATATTTATCTGTAATAATAATACCGGCACAGAAAGGATTTTCTTTCATGATTTCTTCCAGAAATCCCCGGCGTTCTGAGGCTTTTTCTGTTATATCCAGTTCGGATAATATTGTAATTAACTGATGAATACTTTTAGATGCCTGTTCTTCCTGTATCGCTATATTTCTTACCAGCTGGAGAGTGCTGTAATTTGCATTTTT
>DAIOEN010000279.1:0-8004 GCA_036746235.1 Vulcanimicrobiota bacterium
ATTCTATAAGAGTACCACTTTTCTTTTTAGGCGGCGGAGGCGAATGTTTTTTATAAGAACTTTTTTTCTGAGATTTTATTGCAGGAGTCTTTGGCGGAACCTGTTGTGAAACCTGTTTTTTTATTTCTCCTGGTTTACCCGGAAAATGTGATGTTTTATATTTTTCAAGTTTTTCTTTTAATTCAAGGGCACCTATATAGCGTTTCAGAGGCTGTAATTGAATGGCTCTGTTTATTATGGCCTCCAGTTCATCATCTATTGAAGGATTAAGTGATTTTATGGGAGGAAACTTGAAAGGTGTAAGGGTAGGGTCATACTTCGTGACCATCTGAAATAATATGACTCCGAGAGCGTATATATCCGTTTGAATACAGGACTGGCCTCTTCCTTTATACTGTTCAGGTGCCGCATAGCCGGGAGAACCGAGTCTGAAGGTATCTGTATCTTTATCGGGATTATAGTAGCGGCATATGCCGAAATCTATAATCATTACTTTTTCCTGCGGTGTTATCATAATATTGGATGGTTTCAGATCCTTGTATATAAGTGGCATTTCGAAGGTATTATGGAGATAATTCAAAATATCTGCAATCTCTATGGCCCATTTAAGTGCTTTCTCTAAAGGTATGGGTGCATTACTTTTATTTATTATATCTTCAAGAGTAGAGCCCTTTACATAATCCATTGTAATATAATCATGGCCGTCCTGGCTGAAAATACCGTGCATCCCCGGCAGGCCGGCATGTTCAAATCTGGCCATAAATTCTGATTCCCTGAAGAATATCTCTTTTGCAGAATCGTTATTTACTCTGGCTTCAGCAGAAAAATTCAGTTCTTTTACAACCAGTTGTTTACGATCAGTCAATGTTTCAACAAGATAAACACTGCCCATCGCACCTTTACCGAGGAGCTTTTTTACTGTATATTTATTATGAAGGACTGTGCCGGCTTCAAGCATCGGAGAATTCCTCTCACGGAATGATTTACATTCTACAAAAATAACTTATCATATCATCGGATATAAGTCAATTTTGATTGCGTTTTTTTACGACAGGTAGTTTTATTTTTACTGGAAATTGTAGTCTGATTTCATAAATCTATTAATTAGTGAAAAGTAAGTAAAATCCCGTTTTTTTCACTTTTCACTTTTCACTTTTCACTATAACCTATTGCATAGACGATAAAATTAATATAAAATACTAATTATGAATGACGGAGATTTGTTTATACTCATAGTTTCAATACTTTCGGCAGCAATAAGATCAGGAACTCCTGTGCTCTTTGCGACAGTAGGAGAAATATTTACTGAAAAATCAGGTGTCCTCAATCTTGGTCTTGAAGGCATGATTCTGACAGGCGCCGTATCTGGATATGCAGTAAATCATTATACGGGAAGTCTTTTTCTCGGAGTCCTTGCAGGTGTACTGGCAGGAGGACTGATAAGCCTCATACATGCTTTTCTTACGGTAACCCTGAGAGCAAACCAGGTAGTGAGCGGTATAGCTCTTACCATATTCGGTACAGGCCTGAGTGGACTTTTTGGTAAAAATCTTGTAGGGATTCCCACAAAAGGTTTTACTCCAATAGCAATACCTGTACTATCAAAGATTCCCGTAATAGGTAACATATTATTCAATCAGGATATACTTGTCTATCTTTCCTATGTGCTTATACCTCTGTGTTATTTTTATATCTTTAAAACAAGACCGGGCCTGTATATGAGATCTACAGGAGAAAATCCGAGAACGGCAGACTCTCTCGGCATTAATGTTTCACTGGTAAGATACCTCTATATATTTACGGGAGGGCTTCTATGCGGTCTCGGAGGGGTATATTTATCTCTTGCCTATACACCCATGTGGGTTCAGGATATGAGCGCAGGAAGAGGATGGATTGCCATTGCACTCGTCATATTTGCCACATGGAACCCTGTAAAAGCGGCGGCAGGCGCATATTTATTCGGAGGAGTAGATGCACTGCAACTCAGAATTCAGGCAACAGGTATAGCCAATATACCTGCACCGCTCCTTAAAATGTTACCATATATATTTACAATACTCGTTTTATTGATAGCCACAAAAGGATCAGCCAGAAAAAGAATCGGAGCGCCGGCATCTCTGGGGATACCTTATGTGAGGGAAGAAAGAGGGTAAATTCAGTGACCAGTCACCAGTGACCAGTGACCAGTCACTCTGATTACTATAATAGATAAAAGGGTATCTAAAAAACATAAATAGTGAGTTAAGAATAGTGAAGCGGTAATCTGGAGAAAAGGCTTATATATCTCCGCCAACCCTCAACTTTAAACAACTCGCCCGCAGGGCGTTAAGTTCTTTGAAGCGGTACTAAGATTACTCTTCCGGTAACCGGTAACTGGTAACTGCTCACTGGTCACTGGTCACTGAAAAAAAGGAGGAATTATAATGTCTAAAAAAAATTTTATCATATTATCTATCTTCATACTTCTTGCGTCATCCCTCATGGCCCAGATGCCGGGAGATGACAGAAATCCTGCAAATACAGGGAAATGTATAAATGCAGGTGCAATTAAATTTATAGACGAAGATAATAAAACTCTCAAAGTGGATACTGTGGACTATGGTTCAATAACTCTGAAAATAAATGATTCTACTGAAATAAAAATAGACAATAATTTTTTGAATTTTGAAGACATTCGACAGGGAGATAAAATCTGGTTTGAAGGTTACTGGAGCAAAAATCTGGTCTCTGCTGTTAAAATTAAAATTCTTCAGGGAGATCCGAAAGCATATCTTTACGGGAATAATTCTTCTCCAGATTCCGGCAAAAATGTTCAGACCGGTGTAACTTCGGCAAATCTGTCCTATCTTACCATAGAAAAAATTATAATAATAAGCAGGGGAGAGAAAATAAATCTCAGGGTGAAATTATATAATAACGGAAAAAATAATATAAGTGAACCTTATGCTATAATTCTTTATATAAGATCCTCTCAGAGTGATAATTATGAACAGATAAAATTCTGGGAAGAAAAAGGACTGAAAGCTAAAAACTATTTAAGCAGAGATTATTTTATATACAGTCCGAGTCCCTATCTTGGCATGAATTATTTTCAGGTAAAAGCGGATCTCGTTGATACATACGGTAATGTTTTCTATAGCTTTGAACAGGATTTTACAGGGAAAGATGTTTTGTAGAAGTAATGCGAGGAAAGACACCGGTTACTGCTCCAATCGTCTGGTGCCATGTTCTCTGGAATATTCGAAAATCTGGCCGTCATCCATTATAGCAAGAGGTTTCGGGCCGGAACATATCCCGGAAAACCCGGTGTTGCCGACCATACCTCTTTCCTGAAATCGTTCGGCACGTAAGAAATCTTCTGTTTTTTCCATAGAAACAGAAGGTTTTTTCATACCTTTTAATAGTGGATCTGATATAAGAAACTGGCCAAAATCTGATTGCATAATTATCGTGATGCGTAATGCGTGATGCGTAATGCGTGATAGACTACTGACAGTTTACCAGGCCTTTCACTTACCATCTTTCACTCCTTACTCCTCAATTGACTTTTAAATCTTCCTGTATTATGATTATATCATATCTGTAAACAGCCTTATGTAGAATCCTCGCGTCACGCGTCACGCGTCACGCGTCACGACAAAAGGGGGACATTATCTTGTCAGAACCGGAAGATATGAGTAAAAAAGATTTAAGCGGATGTGATATGAAGGGAAAAGACCTGAAAGGTGTAAATCTGCAGGAAGCCAATCTGGAGGGGGCCAACCTGTCAGGCGCCGATCTGTCAAATGCCAGTTTATCAGGAGCAAATTTGACGGAAGCAGATCTCAGTTATGCAGATCTTACAAATGTCGATCTCAGTAATGCTCTCCTTACAGGAGCTAATATGAAAAAAGCCAGACTTCTTTATGCAGACCTTGAAGGTACAGACCTGAAAAATGTCATTCTGAGTTATGCAGACCTGAGATGTATTGATCTTGAAGGAAAAGATTTAAACGGTTCTGATTTAACCCATGCAGATTTAAGCAGGGCAAACCTTAAAGATGCAAATTTAAGCTACAGTGATCTCAGTTATGCAGATTTAAATAAAGCAGATCTTAACAGAGCAAACCTGAGCAATGCTCTTTTGACTGAAAGTAACCTGTCGGGGGCAAATATGACAGAAGCAGATCTGAGTAAAACCTGGATAGGTAAAGCCAGACTCTGTCATGCAAATCTTACAGGCGCAGATTTAAGTTACGGAGATTTAAGCAACGCAAATTTGAGTGATGCAAATTTAAATAATTCCAATCTGAGTTATACAAATCTTACAGGCGCAGATTTAAGCCTCACAAATATAGAAGGTGCAAATTTTACAGGAGCCAATTTAAATAACGTCGATCTGAGCAAGACCGATTTAAGTAAAGCAGATCTCACAAGGGCGAATCTGAAAGGCGCTAAAGGTATTTAACTGTTCAGAGAAAATCTATCTCATTCCGGAGAAAAGCTTACTCCGGAATGAGATAGAGCTTGATTGCTTCAGACATTAACTAATTTTTCTCAAGGAGATGACTTATGTCCGTACCGGAATGTTCCATTGCAGCTTCTTTATAAAGATCGACATTACCTGCATTTTTGAAGCTCGTTCCCCAGCCTTTTACAGCACCTTTAAAAAATCCCGGTATGTCTGACAGAGAAACATGACTGAGAGTTGCTGTATCTACAGAACCTTTTACCATTTCCGGTATGTCTGACATAGAAGCCTCACTGAGAGTTGCTGTATCTACAGAACCTTTTACCATTTCCGGTATGTCTGACATAGAAACCTTGCTGAGAGTTTCTGTGTCTACACTGTTTTTTATAAATCCAACAAGATTTGTGAGACTTTTTTGCCCTATAAACATTGGCTTTCCTCCTCAATTTAATTACTTATCATAATCTGTTTTATACCGGTGGTTTCTTCCGTAAAATATCACATTAAACCAGGAACTAAAAATGTTAATCGTCAATGTCATCCCAGAGAGTAGCGTTTTTCTTGTGCTCCGGAGGCTTTCTCGTAGAGGGAAGTAATATTTCTTTCCCTTCGTCAATTCCAGCATTATCACAATAATCTTTCGCTTCATTTAACCATTCTTTCGCTTTATTGCTTTCAACGGTATCTAGAGCGGCGGAGAAAAAGTTAGATGTTATTTCCGAATATGGCCCTGTCATAGGCATATGTTCCAGTGCTAAGAGACCGATTTTTACTGCGTCATTTTTGTCAATATTTACACTGCCATAGGCATCATGTGAGATAGATTTTATAACTTCAAGCATAAGATTGAATGAAGGGCGCTTATGATTTATCCCATATTTAGTATCACTGTAGAAATTGTCAAATATTTTTATCTGGCTATAAGGAGTTTCAACAGATTGTACCGACCTGTAAGTAGCATCAATAACGTTTTTCTCAACAGGCTCTTTTTGCGCCTCAGGTGTAAAACATTCCTCTAAAAATATTTCTCCTACCTTTACTGCTTCTCCATCTTTTAATCTGTGGTCCCAGGGTGTTGCAACTGCGTCGCTATCAATATTCTTTCTTGCCATTGTTGCCATCCATTTTTCATCTTCTGTCGTAAGAGGAGATTGTTTTATTCCATCATATATATTTTCCAGAAAATTCCTTTTTACACATTCCCCTTTGCTAACTTCTGAAAAAATTTTATAAGCCTGTCCCATTTTTGGAGCAGCATTACTGTAATTGATGCTTTTCATTATAAATCTTCCTCCATATTTAAATTTATTTTCATGCTATGCATTTTATTATTTTTTATTATTTATTATTATTCATAATAACAAATATATATTGACAAGTCAACAACGTTTTGTTAATAAAATGTTAACAAACTTTTATTTATGAAATATTGTGTTATAATATATTACCGACTGAAAGAAAAGTATTTTAAATATTTTGAAAATCTGCGATGATTTTTGTCCTTTCAATAAGCAGGACAGGTTTTTATTTTAATAATGTAAAATTATATTAAATAAAGAGGAGAATTTAAGTGCAAAAGGATATACTTACTATAGATACTGCAGCTGAATTTTTAAATGTTTCACATAGTACTTTATATCGCTGGATCAGGGAAGGAAAGATAAAATGCTTTAAAGTTGGAAAGTCCTGGCGGTTTTATCGTTCTAATTTAATCCAGTTTATGGAAACATCTGATAGAGATACGAAAACTACTCTTGATATTTTAAAAGAGGCAAAAAAATTTTTTTATAAGAATGTCAGAGATACTAATAAAACGCCGGATTACATGTCTCCATTGTTTAATATAATACCGGCAGATGATATAGAACAACTGGTAATGGAATTATGGGAAGAGATTATTATAAGTGCTATAAGCAGAGATGGGTCTGATATATTCTTGTCTCCTGCCTTACGTGAATTTAAAATAATATTCAGAATAAAAGGAAAAAATGTAGAAATAATCAGACTATCTGATAAACTGTATAATTTTATGACAGGATCTATAAGAAAAATAGCTAATATGAATAATAAAACTTTCCCTCAGAGGTGTATGGTAGATATTGAATTAAATTCTGTCCGGACTTCTTTATGGATTAATTCTTTTCCGACTTTACTCGGAGAAAAGATAAATATTAACCTGCAACATTCATCAAATTTGCTGGTTTGTAAAGATGATCTGGACTGCCTCGGTCTGGGAAAAGAAGAACTGAAAGATGTAAAAGATATACTCGGCAATAAAAGCGGCCTTATCTTTATATGCGGACCTATCGGAAGTGGAAAAACCTCGACTGTTCTCAGTTTTATAATGTATTTGTTAAAATCTTCTAAAGGAAACCTGGATATACATACTCTTGAATCTCCCGTAAGCCATGTGATAGATGGAATTTATCAGACAGAAGTTGCACCCTCCGGAAAGATGGATACTTATACTGCACTTAAATCATTGAGATTTCAAAAACCTGATGTAATATGTATCTCATCTGATACGGAAGATCTTCGGGTAAGTAAAGAAATTGTGGGAATGGCTATATTCGGTCAGATGTTGTTATTACAATGTCATTCCAGTGATATAGCTTCAGCACTTTTTGAATTAAATACTACTGGCATCAAACCATATCATCTTTCAGTTTCCTTTGGAGGTGCTATATCGCAGAGACTGGCAAAGACTATATGTAAAGATTGTAAAACAAAAGCAAATATCAGGCCTGAATTATTTCGTAAGATACAGGGATATACTTCTATATTAAAAGAAACGGACTGTTTCTACTATGGTGCCGGCTGTGATAGCTGTAACGGTACAGGTTTCGGAAAAAGGATTGCAATATATGAAATTATTCCGAGAAGAGAAAAAGTCATTGACATT
The DNA here is from genome assembly GCA_036746235.1 of Vulcanimicrobiota bacterium. Taxonomy (GTDB): domain Bacteria; phylum Vulcanimicrobiota; class SpSt-956; order SpSt-956; family JAKJGF01; genus CALARM01. The sequence continues at coordinate 7,353 of DAIOEN010000279.1, forward strand.
ATAAATCATGTTTACAATAGTCCTGAAGATATAAGGAAAATTTTGAGTGATTCCGGCTATCCATCTTTAAAGGAAAATGCAATAAAAAAGGCTATAGAGGGAGTTATAAGCCTGGAAGAAGCTCTTATGTGTAGCTATTTGTAAATATTACTCAATTTCTTTTAAGAACTTCTCAGAAGAACTCAGATGATGATGCCGGTACAGGTAAAATATTATTGTAAGCGTTCAGCTATCAGCAGACAGCAGTCAGCTTTTACAGGAATTACATAATAAATGTCGTTAAATATTTTTTCAGACTGATTTACACAGTCAGGCTTTATAAGTTTTAGCCGATAGCTGATAGCTAACTGCTGAACGATTACATATTATTTAAGTATCAAACCTTTTCCCGGTTTATATTGGGGAAAATTTCCTTCCCCTACATTTCCTGTATTCAGATGGACATTTGCTTCGCTGCACTCAAGTATGTAATCGTGATTTTCTTCTTCATTTATGGGGGTATATGTATAAGATTTCTGACATGACGGGCATACGGGAAGATTCTTCATAATTGCTCCATATGTACCACGTCCTTCGGTCAGATAATCCAGTGAAGGTGGATAATACATGTTATTATCAGTAGCATACATTTCAAGAGCTGTGGCTATATTTT
>DAIOEN010000280.1:0-7943 GCA_036746235.1 Vulcanimicrobiota bacterium
GTGCTTTTTCATTGTAATCAAAAGCCTCTCTGCTCCTGTTCAGCCTTACAAGAAGACCTATCATGTGTTCGTAAACCTCATGGAAAACCGAAAATTTTAAAGAAAAGTGAGGAAATATTTATGAAAAGAATAATAAAAAATGTAGGAGTACTGGATATTAGAAATGCCAGTGAAGAATCAATTAAAGATATTCTCAAAATCGGGAATGTCGGTACAATTATCTATAACAGTAAAACAGCATCTATTCTTTCAAAACTGAATATAGGAAACCTGGGTTCTTCCATTGAGGTTCCGGATAAATGCTGTATTTACACGGGGCAGGTATCCATATCTCATAATATGATACAGACTCATACATCACCTGTGACTATGGTCGTTACAGGACAGCTTGTTTTTCTTTCGGATGTAACAGAAGAAGACATAGAAAAATCTATAGACAGGATTGTTATGACAGGTCAGATACTCTGTCCGGAAAACATATTGCTTTCTTTACAGTCCAGACTGACTCATATGACAGGTCAACTGCTGTCTTACAGAGAAGGCACAGAGGTTATAACAGGTACACTCGTATTTGACAATTCATATCTCAATTCTTTGAAAAGTCCTGTGTCTCTTATGGTCTTCGGAAAGATCAATCTGACATCAGATATAGACATAAAACTTTTCGAAGAAAAGATAAAAGAAATCAGCCTCTTCGGTAAAATTATAACGAGAGAGGAATATCTTGAAGTTCTCTACGGCAAATTAAAAGATAAAAAATCTCAGAAAATGGAAATTATTCCACGGGGTTATATCTGTGTGGAAGAAGAACTCAATCTGGACAGAGTGTCTCTGAAAAAGTTCGACAGTCCATGTATTTATGCCAGACAGACTGTGAGATTTGCCGGGGATATTTCCTCCGACGATCTGGTTAAACACATAAAATCTATGAAAACCTGTGATGTCATATTATGTCATGAAAATTTACGTGAAGCTGTTATCTCTATAAATGAAAGTGTTTCACCGAAGATAATTTCCTATAAAGGCAGGCTTATAGAAGTAGACAATGAACATACCCTCACACAGTCGGAAATTGAATACAGTCCTGAAAAGATAACCTATGTGGTAAGGGGTGAAATGGAAGTTTCTCCTGATGCGGATCCGAAATTAATGATGGAAAAAATCGAAGCTATTGATAATTTCGGTGAAATCACTGCAGATGAAAAACAATCGGGAGTCATATCATTACTCATGCGCATCAGGGAAGGGGAATTAATTCATAGAGGTAAAGAAAAACAGGATGATACTGTGGAAATAGGCAATGTGGGAGTTTTTAATCTTTGATGGAGTGTCGGGTAGATAGGCCCTCTGAAAGGGTGTATCCACCGGCAAATATGAACGGAATTGTTTTGGTGGTTATGGGCCTAATAAATGTTTCATTCCATCCAACCCTCTGTTTAATTCGGTGACAAATGTAGAAGCAGTTTTCCAGAAGAAGTCGGCCACTTCGTCAGAGAAATAGTGCCAGTTGCTTGCTTCTTCGATATGTCGTGCTTGGATGAGATTCTTCCGTAGCAAAAACTCCTCAACCTTCTTGTAGCCCCCTGAAAACTCCTCATCCCAGAAGCCACCTGCACCAAGTGGAAAGTAGAGCTTGTACCCGACTGCTCGTCCATGTGCTAGCACGTTTCTGAAGGAAAATAATGTCTTGATGTTTTCCCAGAGGTCTGGATTACCAAGAATCTCGTTGGCCTTCTTTCCAACGACTAGCGCAAATATTTCGTCATAGCCTTCACTTCCGGTAGTCTTCTTAACCTTCTCCCTCAGATCATTCATCAGGCGCTGATGTAATGGTTCAGATTGCTCACCAACAGCATTAATAATCTTTATCAGTATACGTTCGAAGTTGCCTTCGATATAACAGGCAGAGGCGAGGATGATTGAAAAGTTAATTCCTGCTCTGATTTCCTCTGTAATGCTAAGTGCGGTTCTTTGCTTTGTTTGCCAATCAATCCAAGGAGGGATGCATTCAAAAATGTGAAACGACTCGTATGCTACAGACCAATTTGCTTTCTCCACGGGATAACTCCTTCATATTAATTACAAATTTATTCTAAGGGTAAAGTATTTCCTAATCTTTAAATTCCTTTCCTGGATGTAATTTTTTTTGAATACTTAAGATTTGTAAATATAATTTCATCAATTTTATTATGGTAATATGAATCTACGGAAATTTGCATAACCCCCCTCCAGTATAAGCATCATTTTTCCTTCTGCAGTCTCTTATACTTGTTTTCGGCCATTGCTATTTTTTATAAAATTGAAATAGGGATTAAATAGCCGGAATGACTGCTAAATATTATAGATGTATCATTAAGTTTCTGTCAAATTTTTCCATTCATTTCTATTGTCTAGCTATTTGGTTCCTGATAAAGATATTACTACTCATAAACAGAGAATCTTTTCTGCAGTTCTGCGGGAAATTTTTAGAATTAATGTCCCTGCAAAGTGTTTGTTAATACTTTATATGATTCTTATTTTCCGAAATTTATTTCCTTTTCCGAAGTTATTCTCATTAATTTTAAGGTAATTTACCTCCACATTTATTACAATTTTTTGCCCGGCAATTATTATATATACCGCACTTGTTACATTTTTTACAGAGCTTATTTAATTCCTTTACTAAACGACAAACTGTTGTTACAGGCGGGTTATAATCATAAGGTTCCAGATTCTCTTTGTCAGAAATGTTTTTATCATATTCCTTATGATATTTTATAAGTTCAGTAGCATTATCAATTGCCCTGTTCTGATACTCTTTTAATAAACCATACATTTGCTCGGTTATTTTACTATTTTTATTATATACTATACCTAATTTTTTATTTATTAAATTTACATAGTCGTCTTCCGGTATATCAGATACGGTAAAATTAAAATGCAAATAGTACCACAATTCGAAATTTCTATTGGAATAGGCAATATCTATATGGTTATCTTTTGCCAGTTCGAAGGCTCTTTTTATTTGTTCATAACTGTATCTGTCTTTATCAAACACACACCACATTTGTCTGAATGTTATTCCCTGCCGTCTTAAATTATAACTGGTTTTAATTGTTTCTTTTATTAAACTTTCGGTATTACAGCCGGTACCTTTTATATCCAGTTCATTTTTATTTACGGGAAAACCTGAAAAATAATTTTCTTCCGTCGGTCCTTCACATCTGATTAAAAATTCTTTTCTTTCTTTTGTTTTGATTTTCCTCTGTGATTTTTTTACTTTGTTCCAGGATTTAGTCATTTATGTCCTCGTAAAAATAGTCAAAATTTCCTACATAAGGTATGGCGCCGTATTTGCCCTGAATATATTCTTTATCATAGGAAGCATCGTTTCTGACACCTTTATATTCAATTAATGAATAAAGATCTGTTGCTTCATACTCGTCTTTTTCCGTAAACCATATCTGATCTCTCCTGAAATATTCCTTTTTAAGTAAACATGTATCATGACAGGCGAAAATCAACTGTGCATTTCTATTTTTATGATTATTAAATAAATCAATTATTTTTTTTGTTAATATTGGATGAAGTCTTGAATCCAGTTCGTCAATAACCAGGGTATTACCTTCCAGCAATGTTATTAAAACCGGCCACGAAATCTCGAAAAATTTCTGTGTTCCCCTGGATTCTCTTGTGAAATTGAATTTTTCATAAGAAGTAATCTCTCCCGAGTTATCATATTTTTTATGTAAACTATAGAGCCTGGTAGTTGTCAAACCATCTTCTTTAAAGTTTTCTACTTTTTCCGAAAGAAATTTAATAAGAGCTTTATCTGTTACTTTTTCTTCTTTTACTTCCAGATCCACAATATCTAAATCAGCCATTCGTAAAAAATCCAGAATCTGTCTTTTTCGCTTTTTATGAGTTAAAAGATGCTCCGTAACAGGACCAAATATTTCTGTATTTAAACCGGATATTACACTGAAACATTCTTTAAACCATTTATATATTTTAGTTGAATATTTACCGTTAAATTGATGGACAACAGATAAAAATAAAGCATTATCTCTTGTCTTATCAATACACCCTTTCCCTTCTCTGAAATTACTTCCTATATTAATTTTTCCGTTTTCTCTTTTAAATAGAGCTATTTCTTTTGTTTTAGGTGTGTAGAAAAGCCATTCGCTGTTTATTTTTTTACTGTCTGCTTCAAAACCATATCTATAAATAATACCGTTCAGTAAAAAAATTATCTGGAAATATGGGGGTTTATCATATGTTTCATTACTTAATCGAAAGTGATCTCCTTCTAACTTTTCACAAATACCGGTTTCTTTTACGGATTCATGTACGAAATAACTCATAAATCCCATGGCTTTTAATAAATTACTTTTTCCGCTTGCATTTGCACCATATAAGACACAGGTCTTTAATAATCTTAACTCTTTTTTACCGCTCAGTTTCGAATGTTCCAGAATTATATTTATATCCTTTTCCGTAAATTTCAAATTATTTAATTCATCAATCAATGTTTCTTTCGTGAAAAACCTGTACGATAAATCTTTTAATTTATCAATATCAATTTTATCTTCTAATGTTTCCAGTGTTTTCTTTTCAATTTTGTAATTTAAGGAAATTACATTATCTTCCAGAACGGGATGTTCTTTAATATTCGCCGCCTGCATATTAAATGTGATAATATCTTTAAAAGATAAAAAGTTACCGGTGCTGAATTCAATTAACATTTTAATCACCCTGGTTTTAATATATAATTAATAAAAATAAGAAATAAATTATTGGTTTGTGAAAAAATCTCAAATTGGATTTCTATTTATGTTGGAATTCTAAAAAAACATATAATATCCTGCTAAAAATAAAAATTAAATAACCCTCTGCAGCTCAGGGAACCTTCCTTTAAATCCAGAAAATATTGATTTCTTTTTCTACTTCTTCAAATTCCCTGTCTCCTGTGAGCAATTCTCCCCGGTTTTTTTGCGTAAGAGCTGCGGCAAAACAGTCGGCGTAAGACATAGGGTGAGCGGCTTTAATCCCTGCTGCCATAAGAGTCAGTTCTCTGTCTGCAGGAACTATATCTACAGCCATTCTATTTATTTCTTCTATCTTCTGTTCTGCTATTTCCCTTCCGAGTTTACGGCTGATAGTGTAGTAGATCTCTCCGAGATTGATAACACTTAAAAGGATTGTAATTTTTCCTTCTTCTGCTTTAAGTAATAATTCCTCAACTTTATCCGCATTATTTTCATCCTGAAAAAAAACTAAAAAAGTATAGCTATCGAAAATTTTTACCTCTTTCATTCTTTTTCTATGTCTGCCTTTCTTTCTTCTAACAGGGCTGTTGTGAGATCTGCTCCTTTAAGAGAACCACGTAATTTATGATAAAAATCTGCTGTAACAGGCTGGAGAATAATGTTGTCACCGTTTTCAATAAAGTGAACCTTCGTACCTTCTTTAATAGAGTATTTACGGCGTATTTTTGAGGGGATTACAATCTGACCTTTAGTTGTAACAATAGATGTTTCCATAGATAGATCCTCCCTGTTTATTACTACTTTGCAATATAAGTATAATATAACTTAAAAAGTAAGTCAAATTTACAATGGCTTACTTCTGCCGAACACCTAATAATGGCTGTTCCAAAAGGTTTCTTTTGAAACAGCCCTGCACACGAACACTCTTTATCTTTGCTCCGGCACAGGTAAAGATCTTACAGATATTTCATATCTATTTTTATCTTTGCCTCTGTATCCAGTATCTTGATAAAGGTGATATTTTTACTTATGTTGTAGAACCATGTATCGGTCGGTGATGTATTGAGTAAGCTTCTGGATGGAACCGATGAGATTTTCTTTCTGTCAAACGATACAGAAGACAGTGGGCCATTGGCTCTCTGTGTTTCCGAAGGGGCGTGTAAGATTGTGACGAAGAAATATTTCTTATAGACAGGAGTATATTTGTCCGGGTAGATATTCAATCAGGTTTTCTGATTGCAATCCATCTTTCCTGCGGGCCGAAAAACCCGGACTGTTTCCATGGTTCTTCATGAGAAATATACGCCTCTTCCAGCCGGTTTTTTATATCTTTGAACCATTTGTTGAATTGTTCCATGAAATTTATTCTAGAAATTTATTTAATTCTTCTACCAGGATATGAACTGTTGTGGAAGGATTATTTTTTTCGGGATTATGACGCTTATAAATTTTTAGAAGTTTCCGGGCATACTTTATTGCTAGATCCTGTCTGGTGTGTTTTTTCAGGAATTTATACATATTCTTACTGTTTTTTTCGTATGCAAGATCGAATGGTTTTAATAATTCATTGCTCTGTATTTATATCCTCGAAAAAGAAGTCAAAATTGCCAGTATAAGGTACTGCTCCGTATTTGCCCAGAATATAATCTCTTGCATAGGATGCGTCATTCCTCACTTTACCTTTTGTTTTTGGCAGTTTATATTCTACCAGAGAATACAGATCTGTAACTCCGTAGGGATCCTTTTCCGTAAACCATATTTGATCTCTTCTGAAAAGTTCTTTTCTGAGTAAAGATAAGTCATGAGTGGCAAATATTAATTGAGCATTTTTTGAATTTTTATGAGAGTTAAATAATTTTATTATATTTTGTGTCAGTTTGGAGTGTAATCGTGCGCTTAATTCATCAACTATCAGGATTTTTCCATGAGTTAATGCATCTATAATAGGCCCGGAAAGATTAAAAAGTTTCTGTGTTCCATGGGATTCATTATTACTAAAATCGAATTCTTCAAATGCAGAAAATTCTTTTTTCTCATTATATTTCTTGTGTAAAGTATGTAGGCTTACAGCTTCAATTTTTTCAGACTTTTCTATTATATCCGGTGGAAAAATCTTTATTAATTCTTCCTGAAGAAATTTCACAGGCATATTTACCTTTTTCTTTTGAATGTCATTTATATCTATATCTGCTATGTTTAATAATTTTAAGATTTTGTTTTTAAAATCTCTATCATCAAGTTTCTCAATAGAAAAACCGGAATAGTTATCCTCTAACCCTGAGATAATCTTAAGTTTTAGAAACCATTCGAAAATTTTTGTGGAGATCTCCCCGTTAAATTGAGCAGCTACCGATAATAAAAGAGCATTTTCCCTGGTAAGATCTTTGAATTTCTTACCTTCTTTAAAATATGTTCCTATGGTAAAATCTTTCCCATCTCTTGTAAATAATCTTCTTTCCTTGTTTTTGGGAGAAGAAAAAAGCCATTCGGATTGAACTTTTTCCTGTTCAACTTCAAAACCGTATCTATATTCAATACCTTCCTGAATAAAAGTAATTTCAAAAAAAGAAGGTTTCTTATCCGTTTCACTGCTTAACCTGAATCTTTCAACACCTATTTTATTACCTATATTTGTTTCTTTAGAGGAACTCATGATAAAGAATTTCATAAAGCCCATAGCTTCAATCAAATTGCTCTTTCCACTTGCATTCGACCCGTAAATTACTCCGCTCTTTAATAAATTTAAATTACTGTTATCAATAGAAAAAATATTATCGTCCGGATGTTCCTTAATTGCACTGGCTACCATACTGAAGGTAACAATATCTTTAAATGATCTGTAATTTCCTACTCTAAATTCAATCAACATAATTTACTCCGTTATTTTTTGTTTTTTTATATCATATATCATAAAAATAAAATAATCAAGAATTTTGAGATTTTTTTACAAAAAGTGTCATTATTTTTTTAATATCTCTATTTTAAACCTTCTGATTTATTTTATAAATATCGTGTCTGTGATTTCTTCAGGGAAATATCACATGTTTCCCGTCTTTTCCCATTCTTCTTTCAGAATGCCGTACAGCTCGATATCTTCCAACTTCTCCCATTTCCTGACGTGCTGCCGCCTGGTTCCTTCATGTTTCATGCCCAGTTTCTCCATTACCCGGCCAGATGCCGGATTCCTGGAAAGAT
>DAIOEN010000281.1:0-7913 GCA_036746235.1 Vulcanimicrobiota bacterium
GTTTCATTTCAACCATATGTTTTATGATAGGCGGATTCCTTATGATAAATATTCTTTTCAGATTACTGGGGGTGCATTAATGATGACCATATTAAATCTATTTTTTGGAATTTTATTCGGATTCATCCTCTCAAGAGTGGGAGCAACACAGTATGATCTTATAGCAAACATGTTTTTACTTAAAAACCTTCATTTGATGGGAGTAATAGGAGGCGGAGTGGTAGTAGGTGCCATAGGGATTCAGATAATAAAAAGAGCACATATGAAAACAATAACAGGTGAAGAGATAAAAATAGCACCTAAAGACCGTCACTGGGGCAATGTAATAGGAGGGCTTATATTCGGCCTGGGATGGGGTATTACAGGGTCATGTCCCGGTACCATATTGACTCAGCTCGGAGAAGGAAAACTGGCCGCACTGTTTACTCTGGCAGGTATGATACTGGGTACGTATCTTTTCGGCGTCCTTTATCCGAAGCTGGAACATCTTGCAACTGCAGCGAAAAAATAGTGAGTAGTGAAAAGTGAAAAGTGAAAAGTGAGTCGTAAGTCGTGAGTAGGGGCGTTTAATTAAACGCCCTGGGATTAAATACGCATCACGCATCACGCATCACGCATCACGCATCACGCATCACGAATCCACCCGTCACGCGTTACGCGTGACGCGTTACGATTATAACGCGTCACGAATACAAGGAGCAAAAAAGAATTGAAGGATAAAGAAAAATTAGAACCTGTAAATAAAATATTTTCTCTTTTCCCTCTTCTGGATTGTTTGAGAAAATACAGTAAAGAAGATATAACGGGAGATCTTACGGCAGGCATTACTATTACAGTATTGTTAATACCTCAGGCTATGGCCTATGCCATGATTGCAGGTCTCCCTCCTGTAACAGGTCTTTATGCATCCATAGTACCTGTTGCTATTTATGCCATTATGGGAACATCAAGGCAACTGTCCGTAGGACCTGTAGCAATAGTCTCACTTATGGTTGCATCGTCTCTGGCCGGTTTCAATCTTACACAGGAAGAATATATAGCACATGCCATATTTCTTTCTCTTATATCAGGTATATTACTTTTAATGATGGGCATATTCAGAGCAGGTTTTCTGGATAATTTTCTTTCCCATTCTATGATAAGTGGCTATACCTCTGCCGCTGCCATTATAATAGGCATGAGCCAGTTAAAACATCTTACAGGGGTAAATATTCGAGATCATCATATAGTATTTGTAACACTTTACGAAACAATCAAACATGTTAATGAAATAAAATGGCCTGCATTGATTATGGGTCTCATCAGCATAGGAATAATCTATGTGTTAAAATATATCAATAAGAAAATTCCCGGTTCTCTTATAGCTATAATTCTCGGCATGTTAACAGTGTACTATGGAAACTTATCGGGAAATATCTCTGTCATAGGAAATGTGCCTAAAGGATTTCCTCCTTTCAGGATACCGGAACTGGATTTTAAAATTATTCCGGATTTATTTCTCGTAGCTCTTACTATAGGTGTTATAGGGTTTATGGAATCCATCTCCGTAGCAAAAGCTATCGCTGCAAGGACAAGACATAATATAAACGCAAACAGAGAATTGATTGCTCTGGGACTTTCAAACATAGGAGGGTCATTTTTCAGTGCCTATCCCGTAACAGGAGGTTTTTCGAGAACTGCAGTAAATTATGAAGCAGGAGCCAGAACAGGTGTGGCGTCTATTATTACTGCAACTGCAATTGCTCTGACCGTAGCATTTCTTACGCCATACCTTTATTATATACCCAGAACCTGCCTGGCTGCAGTGATTATGGTTGCAGTTACAGGGCTCATAGATATAAAAGGTGCAATACATACCTTCAGGGTAAAAAGAAAAGACGGTTATATCCTTTTAATTACATTTCTTACAACCCTTTTTATAGGGGTGGAACAGGGAATCTTAACGGGTGTAATCACATCTCTCGCCCTGTTTATATGGAGAACTGCAAGACCTCATGTGGCAGTTCTCGGTAAAATGCCTGACAGTGATGACATATACAGAAATGTAGAAAGATTTCCAGAAGTAATAACATGGACTCATATCGGTATACTTCGTGTCGATGCATCTTTATATTTTGCCAATGCAAAATTCCTGGAGAATAAAATCATTCAATTACTATCGGAGAAAAAGGAAATGAAATATTTTATACTCGACGGAAGCGGTATAAATGATATAGATGCATCTGCGGAAGGAACACTGAGAGATATAGTAAATAACCTGAAACTTCAGAAATGCGAATTTTATATAGCATCATTAAAAGGTCCTGTAAGAGATGTTCTTAAGGCTGCAGACTTTTATGGCTTTCTCGGTGAAGATCATTTCTTCGATACTATTTCACAGGCAGTAAAAAAAGTTAATCGTGAGTAACACAAATAAACATCACATATTATGTAAAAAAAATACATATATGCTCTCGTAACGCGTAACGCGTAACGCGTGACGGGCTTAATCCCTGCGTATCACGCTTTACGCATTACGAAGTTATTATTTATACATTTTTATGAAATTAACTATATACACATTACGTAAAAGAGGTGTATCAATGTTTATTATTTTACTTTACATGCTACTCGGTCTGGCAGCAGGATTTCTCGGAGGTCTCGTAGGTATAGGAGGAGGAGTAATTATTGTTCCTGTCCTGGTTTTTTTATTCGGTCTTTCACAGCACAAAGCCCAGGGAACAACCCTGGCTTTGCTTGTGCCTCCTATCGGTATTCTTGCGGCATGGACCTATTTCAAACAGGGCTACGTAGATTTAAAGATTGCTATATGTATATGTATCGGTTTCTTTTTAGGAGGACTTTTCGGAGCAAAACTGGCTACCAGTTTATCCAACAATGTCCTGGAAAAAGTCTTCGGTATAGCCCTTATATTAATAGGACTGAAAATGCTATTGAAGCATTAGTAGATAAACATGGCGGGAATGGCACAATTCTATAAAAGGATTGAAAGGAGATGATGATAGAATATTTTATAGAAATATACAAATAATACTGATGCCACATTTTATATAGTAAGAAAGGAGTGTCGAATAATGAAGAAAATATCCCTTATATTAATAGGTCTCCTGATTCTATTATATCCTTCGTATGTATCAGGAGAAGAACCCTGTAATAAAACCGAACAGATGATAATAGAAAAACTCAGTCCTTACGGGCTGGAAGAAACTATTCAGAAAATAGTGGATAATGCAAAAGCAGAAAAATGGGTTGTTTCAGATATAAAGGATCTTGCTAAAAGTATAGAAAAAAACGGAGGAGAAAAGCTTTTACCTGTAAAACTGATAGAACTCTGTAATGTAGATTATTCAGGTAAAATGCTCAAAGAGGATGCTTCCCGTTATGCTTCTGTCATGATGCCATGCACCATATCAGTTTACGAAAAAAGTGATGGTAAGGTATATGTGTCTTTTGTGAATACAAAACTTATAGGGCAGATGTTCCCGGGAACAGTAGGGGAAGTAATGGGAGGCCCTGTAGGTGAGGCTCAGAGCAGATTTTTATTTTTTTTGGATGATAAATAAAACCGGTTCATAAATTTCCACAAAAAAATATAAGGAGGTCTAAAATGGTAAAGAAATACAATATATGGCTTGTTCTGTTATGTGCTCTTCTCATAACCAATTTCTTTGTAACATGCGCAAGAGGAGCAGATGATAAATCCGGGTGTGTAGAACCTGCTAAAGGACCTGTAACAAATACAGAAATAAAACAGGATATGCAAATTCCAAAACAGGATGTACAGGTAATAGCAAAAGTTGGGAAAGCTGCACCTGATTTTGAAGCATCTGCCTATGTAAAGGGAGAATTTAAAAATATAAAACTCTCTGATTATAAAGGTAAATGGGTTGTCCTCTGTTTCTATCCGGGTGATTTCACATTTGTGTGACCGACCGAATTGTCGGCAGTTGCCGTCAAATACAATGAAATTAAAGCTATGGATGTAGAGATACTGTCAGTAAGTACAGACAGTCGTTTTGTTCATAAAATATGGCAGGAAGAAGAACTGTCTAAAATGGTAGAAGGCGGAGTGCCATTTCCTATGCTCTCAGACGGAGGAGGGAAAATAGGAAAAATATACGGAATATATGATGAAGCAGGCGGAGTAGATATAAGAGGACGTTTTATTATAGATCCCGATGGAGTTATTCAGGCTATGGAAGTTTTAACTCCGAGTGTAGGAAGAAATGTTTCGGAATTAATACGTCAGGTCAAAGCTTTTCAGCATGTCAGAAAAACAGGTGAAGTAATGCCTTCAGGCTGGCAGCCGGGGAAACCGACCCTGACACCGGGAATTGATCTTTCCGGGAAAGTATGGAAAATATGGAAACCTGAAAATGCTTTCTAATATAATGGTGATTATATTGTTTAGGATAAACTTTATTAAAACCATTATTCAATAATATGTTTACACAAAACTTATAATCTCACATTGTTTATTATGAACCGGTTAAAGTCCGGCAAATTAATGATTGCCGGACTTTTTATCATGAATTATAATTCGAATACTCATTTTTTAAAGCATTCCTACCGTCACGCGTTACGCGTCATGAGAGCAAATATGTATTATTTTTACAGTAAAAAGAAAACACAGAGTTTTTCAACCCTTTAACAGACTGTACAGTAATATGGATAGTACGATCAATGTTATAATAACATAAAGTTTATCACGCTGGCTTATAAACGCAAAGAATGAGAATATAACCCTTGCTATGGGAGTTGCAATTAAAACAATCAGACCTAATTGAATAAAACCTCTTCCTCGAAATGAGAAAACACTTCCAAGAATTCCCTTAACATTGCATAACTCATAGGGCACTGGATGAAAGACAGTATAATTTGCCTGAGTAAAGCCATGACGATAGAGATAAATTATGCCTCCGACAAATACTATAGAAGCGGCTATAATCACACCTGCTCTCAGAAGATTACCCATAAAAATTTCTATTTTATGATTTGCAGCTTCTTGTTCTACAGTATTCATGGTAAAATAGCTCCTTTAAATCCGGAATATATCATTTCTATAGCCAATAGAAAAATCACTGTGCCGAAAATAATCCGCAATTTGTGAGGTCTTGCTTTAAAAAGCTGTCTTGCTCCAATAGTTGAACCGGTTAATACTCCGAGCATAACAGGCATAGTTAAACCGGGGTCTATATAACCCTTGCTGAGATATATACCGGCACTTGCTGCAGCAGTGACTCCTATCATAAAGTTGCTTGTAGCGGTAGATACTTTAAATGGCAGTTTCATAGCCTGATCCATAGCCAGTACCTTTATGGCTCCTGATCCTATACCGAGTAAACCTGAAATAATACCGGCAACAAGCATAAATACGAATGCAAGAGGAACGGAACAGACATTATATGATTTAATCCCATGCTCTGTGGGATAAGTGCCGTTCAGCTTCAGAATTGTGGCCAGACGATCAGGTTTATCCGGGGATAGACTTTCATCTCTCGGTCTGCTGGAAACATAAGCAGAATGAATAAGCACTATGCCAAAGATAATGGCAATAACATTGGTTGGCAAACGTAAAGCCAGAAAAGCTCCCAGAAGGGCTCCCATAGTTGTGGCAATTTCTAAAAACATTCCTATACGAATATTGCTAAAGCCTTCCCTGACATAGGCTGCCGCTGCTCCTGAAGAAGTGGCGATTACAGAAACCAGGGATGCTCCTATGGCATATCTGATATCAACCCCGAAAATTACCGTAAGCATGGGGATAATAACCACTCCTCCGCCGAGTCCGGTAAGAGAACCAAGATATCCGGCAAGAATAGAGCCACAACAGATAATTATGGTAAATATTAAAATGCTCATAATATTTCTTCTTTATAATGACAATTTTGAATTTACTTTTAAAGTGACTGTCTCTTATTTTATCATGGCTTTTATCTCTTTTGAGTAATTTTTCTTACCTCTGTAATTTTTTTCTCTCTTTATTTTATTTTTTGAAAAGGAAAATTTTTAAGCTATGTTAAAACACTTTTATAGAATATTTGATTAAATAATAATTAATATAAAATAAGCCCGCAGATCCTGCAGGCTTTTGCTTCTTCTATCTATAATTATATATATATTAACCTTACTTATTGATGGTAAGGGCAGTTTTGATTGGGACAGTTATTCGGGTCAATCGGACAGTTCTGGTGTTGTACGCAGGTATTGGGATCACCTGTGCAGTTCTGATGATTTACGCAGGTATTGGGATCACCTGTGCAGTTCGGATAATAGGGACAGGTGTTAGGATCCCCTGTTCCATTGGGTGTTCCCGTTCCATTTGGCCCATTACCATTTGGCCCGCCAAGATGTAATTGATTGGTTGTCCCTGATGTTACGGTACACTGTCTGTTTCCAAGTTTCTTACCATCTTTCCCCATAGCCTGAACCATATAGGTTCCTCCGCCATTTACATTAAACATATATTGCCCCTGATCGTTTGTTGTTGTAGACTGACTGGAGTTTGAACCGGAACTTGCGCTGATTTGAGTCAATTTTACTACATAACCTGCCCCTGCAGGCTGATTATTGGTTTCATATACGGTACCCTCTATTATGGTAGATTTACTATCCACAGGTACAATAGATGAAGTGCTATTTACAGAACCACTGCCACCACAGCCTGATAAATACAGGAGCATAATAGAGAAGACCATGGAGATAATTAACATTTTTCTCATTATTTTATACATCCTTTCGATTTTTTTATTATATTTTCTCAGAGAAAATATCCAGGCCAGAGCTGATTTTCACCTCCGTTGATAGAAATTTTTCCGGGAGCATTAATGGCATTTTTTTATCTCGTTAAAAGATCAGATAGAACATTCTGAAAAAAGTTATAAAAAACTGTAACAATAAGTTTAAAAGAAAGATTCAAAGAATATTCTTTCAGATGTTACACCGCTTTTCATAAGGGCTTCCTTTGTATCTTTTAACATGGCTTTTGAACCGCACAGATAAGCATCATATCCTTTAAGAGCCATTTTATCTATTATAGCCGTTACTCTTCCTTTCTGCCCTTTCCAGTTTTCGGAAGGTTTCGTAAGTGACAGTACATATTCAAAATCAGGATACTCTTCTGACAGATGTTTGAAATAATCATCATACATAATATCTTCTTCATGTCTTACGCCGAACAGCAATTTTACTTTGCCCTTATTTCTTTTCAGAGCCTCTTTTGCCATAGAGACAAAAGGTGTAATACCTATACCGTTTGCAACCATTATAATATCTTTACTGTCATCGTGAAGTGTAAATTCTCCCATAGGTCCTTCAAGCAAAACCTCCATACCCTCCTTAAACTCAAATACGAGAGGAGACCCCAGTCCGTCGGAAACCTTTTTTATGGCAAGCCTCAATAAAGAACATTCATCAGGTGTGGAACTTATGGAATAAGCTCTGAATACGATAGGGCCGTCCAGAACTTTTATTATCATAAACTGCCCGGGCTTGAAGCTTACCTTCTCAGGTTTTATACATTTAAAGGTAAACTGTCTTATATCAGGTGTAAGATCTTCTACCTTTTCTATGACTGCCCTGTATTCAGGCCTCTTTTTCTTATGAGGACATGGCTCTCCCGTAAAGGATCTGTTCTCTTCGAAAGAGAGTGCCTTTGCAGGGCAGTTTGCTATACAGGCACCGCATCTTATACAATCATCGCTTTTCAACTGACACTTATCATCATAGTCTGTATAGGGAGATAACTGCATCGGACATACCCTTGCACAGAGAGCACATTTCATACATTTCTCTTTATCAATACTCACCTTTTTATCATGAAGTAACGTTCCGAACATTTTATTTTGCCTCCTTTATGGATAAACTCTTTATCTTTTTGTTTATATTATACAATCCCTTTTCAATAGTACCCA
>DAIOEN010000282.1:0-7862 GCA_036746235.1 Vulcanimicrobiota bacterium
TATCATTGAACTGTACAAGTTGTTTTGCCTATATATATCCGGAAGAAGAAGAATATGCAAAACTCAATCCTCCTGAAGATACAAGGAAATATAATCCTCTGTCTATAGTCAGTCTTATTCTTGGGATTACAGGGATTGTAGTATGTATATGTTATCCGATGGGCATACTGGATTCCATAGGTGCCATAATAACAGGTATTATGGCTAAAAAGCACATTTTAAATAACAATCAAAAAGGAGAAAAACTGGCCAGAGTCTCTATAATACTCGGTATAATCGGACTTGCAGGTTCAATTACAATGGCAGTAATAGATGCAGTATGGAAAATAACTTCTCTCTATGGAACAGGTCAATAAAATTGTGATGTGTGATGAGAGGAATTTTTTAAATATTTAAGAAATGAGAGGTAGAAACAGTGAGTAATGACCGACCATATTGATAACTGGTCACTGTTCACTGGTCACTTAATCATGATTTGTCCCAGATGCGGTCAATTAAATGAAGATAATGCTTCTTCCTGTGAAAGCTGTTACACTCCTCTTGATTCTGATACAACAATAACAGATATTCAACCGGTAGAAGAAAATAGTCTCTATGATATGAGTAAAAAAGACAGGACTACAAACAGTCTTGCAGCAGGAGGGATGCTCCTCGGCATAGGCAGTCTGCTGACATGCTGCACATCTCCTGTTACAGGTCTCTATATACCGGGTATACTCGGCTTTACAGGTCTGATGATGACGTTTTTCGGCAGGAAACAAATAAAAGACAATCCTGATACGCAGGGAGGCAGAGAACTGGCAACTATAGGAATTATTTTCAATGGATTGAGCCTTACAGGTTCTATTATAACACTTATATCGTGGTTGCTCGGATTAAAACTTCTGGAAAATCTGCTTGAATATCTGCCACGATGATCATAGAGCATATCATTTCATTCCTTTATAATATCGGTACAGGTGTATGCCATCAGATAGATGAAAGAACATTCCACTTTAACGGTCATCCTCTTATGGTATGTGCCAGAGATACCGGCACCTATACAGCTTTTATCATATCTTTACTCTACTGGACTGTAATAAATAAAAAAATAAAAGGTGGTATGCCTCCCACTTATGGTTTGATTACTGCATCAATATTCATAGGAACACTTGTACTGGACGGAGGAACATCTTATCTACATATAAGAGAAACAAACAATCAGATAAGATTGCTGACAGGTCTCCTTGCAGGTGCCGGGGCGTCCATATTAATAGCACCATGTGTATTTTCTCTCCTTTACAGATATAGCTCAGAGGAAGTATTTACAAAAAACAAAAGCTCTTTTCTTATCTGGATAATAATGATCATATTGCTCTTTTTTATAATAAGAACAGAATATGGTCCTCTGTATTATATACTCACCATGTTCATCACATCTGGTATTATAACGATGTTCATCATGGTAAACTCTGTTTTGCTGTATCTTGTACCACCATGGAATAAAAAAACTATAAAAGACTGGAAAAGTTTTCTCTATTTTTTTCTTCCTTCTCTTGTACTGGCAGCAGTTGAATTATATACATCTTTTAGAATTCATATATATTTTAAAAACCTCGGTATTATTTAGAGACCTGCTCGCTATTTACTGCTACGCGGGCAAAAACATAAGCAAAAAAGAGGTAAAGATAAAATATAGAGAGAGGTAATATAAATATAAATATTCCCAGGGCAGCCAGAGCTACACATGAAAAAACAATAAGGGCCATAAAATAATTTTCTATATTATCACATACCTTTCCGGCTACCTGTGGCAGATTAATGGCTTCCATAATATCCAGACTGTCAGCATAAAAGGCGAGAGCCATTGGAAGCAATATAAGAGCCAGAAAAAATAAAAGGAAACCAACCAAAACAACCATCAGGGATAATATACCTGTAAATGAAATTACTCCCTGTGAGGAAATAACATAATAACCTCCTCCTGTCAGGAGATAACCGATTAAAATCAACAAAAATGGAAGAAAAAGATAAATTATTACTATAAAAAGACCTATCATACCCTGGGAAAATATGTCCATCATATCATCCCATTCAGGAGGTTCACTGTCTTCCCCGTGAAGTATTTTTCTATAAGCCCTTATAAAATAACCAAAAATCAGAGGTAATATAAGAGAACAGGCACATCCTATAAGAAGTCTCCTTCGCAGGTTTTTTCCTCTAAACGGATAGGAAAAAGCCGGCCTATAATCAATTTTCATATAGTACACCTCCGGTATCAGTTATCAGTTAACAATTACCAGTTATCAGTTACCATAAATTTATAGTTTAATGTAAAAGACCATACTATAAAATATAAATAAGCTTTACTGGTCACTTTTCACTGTTCACTGGTCACTGAAAAAGCCCTTTATACCACATACTTAAGGCACCTTTAATATGACCTTTATATAAATAATAATAGCCAAGATCCCAGTATGCAGATTTAAAAGAAGGATCTATATATATGACTTCTTCCAGATTTTTTATAGCTTTATCAAGCTCTCCTTTTGAATAGTAAGCCTGAGAAAGATTATAAAGTATAAGTTTATCTCCTGCATTGATCTTTATGGCTTCTTCCCAGCACATTATAGCAGATGACGAATCTTTAAGTTTATAATAAGATGTACCGAGATTACATAAGATCTTATAATTGCCGGGACTCAGGTCGAGAGCTTTCTGATAAGCATTTATGGAATTTATATAATCTTTTTCCATACTGTATATATTGCCAAGATTATAGTAAGCATCACTGTAGGAACTATTTAATGCTACAGCTTTATTTAAATACTGAATAGCTTCTCCGGTTTTTCCGCGATTGGCAAGAGTAATGGCAAGATTGTTATAAACAAGATAATTATCAGGATTAATACGTATAGTTTCCTTGAATTCTTCTACAGCCTTATCCATAAGATTAAAATGCTGGTATACACAACCGAGATTGCAATGGGCTTCTTCAGAGTTCATATCTATAGAAAGAACCAGAAGATATTCATCTCTTGCGTGGTCATACTGTCCCAGGGCAAGATAGGTATCTCCCAGTTTATTATGAAGTTTTATAGAGGGCTCTCCGTAGCAGGTAATTGCACTTTTATATTCTATAACTGCTCTATCATATTTTCCGAGACTATAAAGGGATTCTGCCAGATAAAAATGAGCCTGCCAGTTGTCGGGATCAACAGACAGGGCCTGTTCAAATTCTTCAATGGCTTCCTGATAAAGGCCTTCCTTAAAGAAAGAAAGACCTTTATCCAGAGAACCAATCTTTTCATACCCGCAGGCAGAAAAGGAAACCAGAAAAATCATAACAAAAAGAACAGATAAAAAACATAGTCTGCTATGCATCAGGTCTATCCATACTTTACGTCCCATAGATTGTTCTTTTCATAACGCATAACGCGTGACTCAATTAAATAATTAATTTGCAGTCGGCACAGGAGCACTCTGAGTCGGTGCACCTGTATCATTCTGAGCAGGTGCAGGAGCACTCTGAGTCGGTGCAGCACTACCAGGTTGATTTGGCTCAGCACCTTTTGTTCCGGATGGTTCACTCTTAATTGAATTTGGATCTATTACATTCTGCACAAGGTTCATACTCTTAAGTTCTTTCATAAACTCTTCCTGTTTACCCATTTTCTGATATAAATTTGCAAGTTGACTGTGGATTTCCATAGAATTAGGATCCAGTAAGAGAGCCTTCTTATAGGTTTCCACAGCTTTTTCATTATGCCCCTGCACTGCATAGGTAGTGGCAAGTCCGGCAAAGAGGAAAGGCCTGTTCGGATCTTTAGAAATACCCTGTTCATATATTGCAACAGCATCATCATATTTTTTCTGCTTCACGTAAATTTCACCGAGAGCGGAATGAATCCTTACATCATCAGGCTGCTGTTTCAACATATAGTTAAATTCCTCTTCTGCCTTATCATATATATTTTCATTCATATAAGCTATGGCAAGAAATTGATGGGCATATAAATTGGTTGGATTACCTTCAAGTATTTTCTGTAATTCAGGTATGGCTTCCTTTGATTTTCCGGATTGTATGAGAAAAGATGCCAGATTAAAACGATTGTCAAGATTATTAGGATCTATGGAAACTATTTTGTTCATAATTTCTAAAATCCTGTCATCATTATTTTTTAGAACATATTTTGTCAGAGACTGAATCTCTTCCTGTTTAAAATTTGCCTTTTTTAACTCTTCAAAAAACTGCTCCATAGGATATTTCTTATCTTTCATACCTTCCAGAACAGCCAGTTTATCTGCAGAAACGAGAGGCTTAATATCAGCTAAATCTTTATCATTGACTTCACACCACGATTGTTTATTGTAAACCTCACATAATAATTGATAGCTGCTGATATCATTCGGGTCTTTGCTTACTGCAGTCTGAATTGCCTCAAGAGCTTTATCAATTTCATTTGTTGCCATATAAGCTCTTGTAAGCTGACGATAATTAAAATCACTCGGATCTTTGGCAACTTCTGCAAGACACCGCTCCAGGTCTGCCTTTGCATCATCAGGATTGTTTGACTGAACAGGATCTGGTCTGACACTTTCCTCTGCGTCAAATCCCATAAACCCGAAGCCAACAGTACTTATAATAAGCATAAACGCTACAAATCCTACTACAATCCAGCTTATAACAGGATATTTACTGAGTAAATTCTTAAAATCTTTTACCATTGTTAATTACACCTCTTAATATATATTTTATTGAATGTCTTCTATTAAAGGCATTTCTTCATTATTTGAAGGGTTCATATAAATATTATGACTTATATTTACAGTGGAAATAAACCCTCCTGCAATAGTTCCTTTATAACCTTCCTTTGATAAAGTGATAATATAATTACTGTTAGAATTAAAGGTAAAGGTAAAATTTCCCTGACTATCACTTGTTACGGAATTACCGTAACTGGAAGTTAATATGGCTCCGGTAACAGCTTCTCCTGTTGTAAGGTTCATGACCTTACCGGACAGAGTAACAGAAACATTACCGGGATTTACACTGTTATCATCGCCGCATCCTGCCAGTAAAATATTTAAAAAAAGAACAATTAAAATAGTTATCTTTCTCATTACAATACACCTCCTTATTTCTTAAACACAATACCGGCGGATGTACGGTTTAACATATAATATCCTTTACCGGCGTCAATATTACCGGCATCATAGGCTAAAGGCATAAAGGTATCTTCAGAAGTATCATAATAATAAATTGTACCAAGTAACATTCCCTGAGCTTCTGCCGATGTAAGAGTCTGACCGTTTTCAAGGAACACAGATGATGTTCCCCACATAACTGATAGATTGTAAGGGTTTCCAACGGGTTTTAATCCGGCGCTCTGAAAGGATCTTGTAAAGGAAGAAGCTGTCTGAGCAACACCTTCCGCACTGGCAGTACAATTACTGCTCACTTCAGTCCAGTAGGCTTTTCCAGGCTCAAGTTGTGCCACATCAGAAAGACTTATTTCTTTTGCAAGGCCTTTTTCTATCTTTCCTTTTATATCCTGAATATCTCCTCCTTCTACATAATAAAATGAACCGGAAAAACCACTTACAGCTGTGACAGATTGAAACGGAAAAGAAAGGAGATTCCATCCGGCAGATAAATTATAGGTAATTTTATTACTGGAAATACCTCCTTCAGTAAGGGAACGATAGACATTTATTCTTTTACCGCTGAGCTGATCTAAATAATCGGAATAATTAAGTATTTGATTGATAAGTTTCTCTCCCTTTAAAGAAGAATCTCTGGAAACTATAAGACCTGCAAGACCTGATACCAGAGGGGTTGAAAAAGATGTTCCCGTTCCGACATCGTAGGTTTTTTTACCTGTCTGTGTTGTATATGGTACAGCACCGGTCTGAGAATGATTACCTTCCGGATAGGCTCCGTAAACTTTAGTTCCTGTAGCATATATGTCTACATCTGTACCGTAATTGGAAAAAGACGATCTTGTACCATCCTGTTCTACAGAACCTGCAGATATAACACCCGGTATATTTGCAGGGAAATCAGATTTGGAATAACCGTTATTTCCTGCTGCTGCAATAACAACAACACCTTTATTTATAGCATCAGTTACGGCAGATGTAATGGACGGAAATTCATCAGGTTCACCCTGTACACCAAAACTCATATTTATTACACTTGCACCGTTCGCAACAGCATAATTAACTGCTGCTGTAACTGCAGATGTTGTAAATATAGCAGCAGAACCGTTTTTAGGCTCATATCCGGCTCTGAGAGGCATAATTCTGCATGTCCAGTTCATGCCTGTCACACCGATATTATTATTTCCAACAGCCCCTGTCTGACTTGAAACAAAGGTACCATGCCCTGCAAAATCATCTGGATTACCATCGGCAGGATCGTCATCTTCACCTGTATAAACAAGTGATGATGATATGTCTACAAAATCCCATCCTCTGTAATCATCTATAAAACCATTATTATCATCATCTATGCCATTTCCATTATGACCGTTCTGATCGGGAGCCCATACATCGGCATTATTCCACGGATCGCCGGAATTAACCCACATATTTTGACTTAAATCAGAATGTTTCCAGTCCACTCCGCTATCTATTACAGCTATTACAGTTGCTTTATTACCTGTCTCTATATCCCAACCTTTCTGAACATTCATACTTGAAAGATAATCTTTCTGATTTGAATAGTTCGGATCATTGGGAGCAGTTTCACTTGCATAAAGCAGATAATCCGGTTTTGCATAAAGAACCTCAGGAAAAGAAACATAGGCTTCTGCAACATCTTTTACATTAATATCAGGAGAAAAGGTTATTTTATATAAATTATCCGTACCGGTGCTTAATGCGGTTATATGAGGATATACAGGTTTCATAGATGTTACATGGATTTTCCTGTTCAAAGAATCCATTTTACTAAAACCGGTAAGGAATAAACCTTCTTTTTTTGATAATTCCACAGGTACAGAGAATTTCACAAGAATCTCCCCGGGAACATAATTAATAGAATAGAGGGCATCAACATGACCGGGCAATAACAATATAATAGACAAAATAACAATAAAGGGAGTAAGAAAAAAATAAAATTTAACCTTCAATTGCAAACAACCTTTCTTATCGTGATATGTAACCGGCAATTTACCTTATTACACCTATTGAGGGAGTTTCAGATTTTTCAATTCCTCTTCTACCGATTTCTTAACAGAAGCATATTGAACTGAATTACAGAGACTGAGAGCTTTATTAAGAAGTTCCATAGCTTCTGTTTTTTTATCCTGAATAACATATATAATTCCCATGGTAGAAACAGGAAAAGGATTATCAGGTATTATACGTGACACATCTTTTAATATATTAATAGCATTATCAAGTCTGCCGGTTTCAATATATTTACGACTCAATTCACAGACAGTAACACCGAGATTAAATCTTGCCGTACTATGAGTCGGTTCAAGCCTGAGAACTGATTTTAATTCTTCAATAGCCTTTTCAAAAAATCCCATTCTTGCATAGGCTATGCCAAGATTATTCCTTACCCTGGCTTCACTGGTGGTTACCTTCATTGCTTTATTAAATTCTTCTATAGCACGTGGATAATCACCGTTATTAAAATAACTTTCACCTGAAAGCAAATAAGCTTTCTCTTCAGAACTCACGATATTTAAACTCCCGCATTTTATTCTCTCAGTCTTCAGCTATTGACTGTCAGATCAATTTTCAATGCTGATTATACTGAATATTACTTTATATTTATACAGGTAATCACAAAATCCTTCCTGTACTCTAGATAAAACTTTTATATTGAGCTATAATTTAGTGAATAGTGAATAGTGAATAGTGAATAG
>DAIOEN010000283.1:0-7818 GCA_036746235.1 Vulcanimicrobiota bacterium
GCCTTATATAATTTGTTTTACAGACAATAAATTAACCCTTATTTAATTTTTAATATTATAGAAAAAACTAATTTTTCTTCTCCAGACCCTGCCATGCAGAAGCTTTTTATGGGTACCCTTTTACCTGTTACGGTCCTAAGTGCTACCAGAGCTTAATATTACACCGGATATTTTGTAAGTATCAGTTCCTTCCGTCACGCGTTACGTGTTACAATACTATTTCCCTGAGTTCTTCCTCTTAAAAAATTGGTATTTCTATGTTTCCATCTGATTTTAATTACATCAATAAACATTTTTACAGGATCTGTAAGTGGGTTAATTCTGCTGCTCGGACTGTCAATCCATACGACAGGTATTTCCTTCAGTTTAAATCCGAACTTATGGGCCAGATATATAACTTCCACGTCAAAACTGTACCCAAAGGTATTTATATTTTGGAAAACACAGAAAGCACATTCCCTGCTGAATCCTTTAAACCCGCATTGCGAATCATGTATGGAAGGAAGAGCTATAATTCTCACAAAGAGATTAAAGAAACGGCCCATTAGATGACGATATAACGGCTGTTTTACCTTTATTTCAGATCCTGCAATATGTCTCGACCCTATGGCAAGAGCAATGCCTTCCCGGAAAGCAGACATAAATTTATCTGCTTCCTCTATGGGCGTAGACAGGTCTGCATCGGAAAAAATTATATACTGTCCCTTTGCCTGTAATATACCTTTTTTTACGCTGTATCCTTTACCTCTGTTGGGGTCATTACGAATAATTGATAATTGAGGAATTTTATTCTTATAACCTTCCAGAACAGAAGCAGTACTATCAGAACTGCCATCATCTACAACTATTATTTCATAAGAAAAAGCTTTATCTGATAAATAAAGAGAAATCTTCTCCAGTGTGCCGCCAATCCTCTTCTCTTCATTATAAGAAGGAATGACAATACTTAATTCTACAGTATCACTCATGATTTTATCTCAAGTTCACTTTTAACAGCTCTTACTCCCGGAACAGTACTGACTTTCTCAACGGCGGAAAGGACAATATCGCGGTTGTCAACAGTACCGGAAAGTGTAATTATCCCATTGGCACAGGAAACATTTATATTGTACTTCGATAAATCTTTATCTCCTTTGAGAAGTTCCTCTACCTGTGCAGTAAGAGTAGTATCCGATACGGCAGGTTTATCTAAAGTCACTGTTTCATTTATTTCAAGATAACTTATAACACCTTTTGAGCCTGCTATGCCTCTGGCCTTATTTATAGCAATCTGCCTTGTATCTTCATTGTCAACATTACCCCTTAATATTATAATACCATCTTCTACATCTATGTGTATACCAAAACCGTTAACCCTCGGGTCTGCAACCATTAACAGCTTTGTTGCAACAAAGGTATAACCGTCATTAACCCCGGAATCAACCTCAATTTTGCTCCTTACTGAAGTGACTCCATCTACAGACCTGGCTGTATCGAGAGATGCAATCTCCGCCTCCAGACTATCTACTCTACCTTTTATTGTAACCCTTCCTCCTATTGTAACAGTATCAAGTTTATAAGCTTTTACTCTTTTCACAGTAGAAAGCTTTTTTGCGACTTCATCATTTATTTCTTTGTCTGTTTTCAGAAATGGTTTTGTTTTAAGAGAAGGATTAATTACAATAGTATTATTTACGTTTTTTACTCCTGAAATTTTACTAGTTATATCTTCAGCTTTTTTAGCAGTTTCTTCACTGTCTACCTCTCCGGAGATGGTAACTATACCTGCTTCCGATGTAACAGGCAATTCGAATCTGCCTGCAGACATATCCTCATAAAGAGCTTTTCTCACTGAATACATTATATAAGGATCACTGTAAAAAAATTCTCCTTTAGTATCTTCTGAAAAGGCTATAAAAGTACCGCATAGTAAAAAGCACCCGATAATAAATATAAAAAACTTTGGCAACATATTTATTTATTTTTTCCTCCTTCACGTTTTTCTTTAAGTTCCTGTATCTTCTTTATTTGACCCTGCATAAGTCTTACCAGTTCATTTTTCCCCTCTTCTCTTGCAAGTTCTATACCCTTTTGATATTGTTCAAGAGCTTTATCGTCTTCTGTAAGGCCAAAATAAGTATTACCAAGTAAAAATCTGTATTCAGGATTACCAGGTTCCAGTTCAACAGCTTTTGAAAAATTCTTTTCCGCTTCCTGATATAAATTAAAAGCTTTTTCCGCATTCTTTTTATCAGCATCGGTATTGGTAGTGGATTCTACATACCTTTTAGTCAATACTTCAGCTTTATCATAATATATACGTGCCAGATCATAATAAGGCAAACTGTCATCAGGATTAAGAGCTATAGCTTTATTCAGATGGGCAAGCGCATCATCTGTCTTTTCCATTTTATAAAGGGTATAACCAAGATATGTATGAAGGGTACCATTCTTCGGGTCTACAGAAAGACCTTTCTGAAAATATTTTGCTGCACTGTCATATTGTTTCAGATCGAGATATTTATTCCCTGCATTCCAGTATGGTAACATGGCAGTCGGATCGGCCTTAATAGCCTTATCATAATAATCCAGTGCGTCCTGAACCTTTTCAAGTTCCCAGTATGCATTGGCAGCATTGTTATAGGCATTCCAGTAGCCGGGATCCACAGAAATTGCCTTTAAATATTCTTTAAGAGCTGCTTCGAATTTATTCTGGAAAAAATATACATTACCTCTGTTTTTTATAGCTTCCGCATAATTCGGGTCAATCTTAATGGCAAGGTTAAATTCTTTAAGAGCAAGGTCATATTGTTCTTTATCCAGATAGTCAATACCAAGTTTATTATGTTCCTGTGCATCTTTATCTGCACCGAAGTTTATATTGGAACAGGAAAAAGATAAAATAAAAATAGTAAAGACGAGAAATAGTTGTTTAAATAAATTTTTCTTTAACATAAATTACTCCTTTTATTTATATAATGACGCGTGACGCGTGACGCGTGACGCGAGATTTACCTGAACATCTAATCAGATAAAATTTCAGACATAGCCATTATAAATCCCCTGAGGTTCTGACATGGATCGTAAACAGGCAAAACAGTGGTGTTAAAATTTTTATTTCCCTCCACTTTTTTTATAAAACTCTCATTTTTTAATTCTTTACAGGAAAGAAATCTGGATTTAATTTCCTTTATTCTCTCCTGGAGAGAAGTATTATGAAAATCCATAATATTTTTACCTGTTATATGTTCTCGTGCCATACAAAATATAGATATCGCTTTCTTATTCATAAGCTGAATATTAAAATCCTGATCCGTTATAACAATAGCTTCGGGAATATATTCTGAAAGTGTTTCTAACTGGTATATTTCTGAATCACTCTGGAGAGAAATATGTTCAAAAGTTGCTTTTTTATAAGATTCTGATTTATTTTTCAATTTACCAAAAAGCTGCTGAATATCGACTTTCTCAAGAGAAGAAGCTGTATCTCTGGAAAAAGTCTTTAAAAAATCTATATCCTGCTGCTGAATATCATGTCCTTTTTTACTGAAAACAACTATGGAACCTATAATTTTCTCCTTTACTTTCATAGGAACTCCTACGATAACCTGGTTTTCTTCATTTCCCTCTTCCTCAGGTTTATTCTCTGTAAAACCTTCCATTCTTAAAGGCTTATGAGTTACTATAACTTCACGAACTATTTGCTCACTTATATTCAATTTTTGTTTTTTAAGAAGTGAACCTTCATAAAAACCTCTAAAGACTACAGGAAATATATCACCATTTTTTTCAGACATTAAATAAATAACTCCTGCTTCAAGATCGAGAGATTGTATAACTATTTCAAGCATAACCTTGAGAAGATTACTGAAATCCATAGCACTGAGCGTTACACCTGAGATATGGCTCATGACTTCAAGCCTGTTAATCTGGTTCTGAGTTTCTTTAATCATGAGATCCTGCAAATTACTATATATCCTGCTGTTCTGAATAGACATAGCAGCAAGTCTGGAAAAGATTGTAAAGAGTCTGACATCTTCTTCTGTAAAATCCTTTCCCCCTTCAGGATTTAATACCTCTGCCACACCTATAAGCTTACTGTCTACTTTTAAGGGGGCACAGATAACGGATTTTGTTTTAAAACCGGTAAGGTCATCTATTTTTGAACAAAAACGGGTATCTGAAGAAACATTATTTACAAGAATCGGAATACCTGATTTTGCTACCTCTCCTGCTATGCCTTCACCGACTTTAATACGAATTTTACTCAGCAGTTCCTTTTTTTCACCAAGGGCAACTTCAAAAACCAGTTCATCTGTTTCCTCATCAAGAAGCATAAGAGAACTTGCCTCTGATTTCATAATTCTTGTGGCAGATTCCATAATATTATGAAGCAAAACATCCGTCTTAAGAGTAGAATACATAGAAAGACTTTCTTCAAGTAAATCTAACAATTGTTCGATTCTGTTATCGCTTTCTTCTGACATATTCTAAAATAATATCTCCATTCCCATATGATATTTATGATATGATGACCCAGATATTATAACAGAAAAAATCCAATATTACAATCATAAAGGGATTGCGTTTGAAAATGACAGGTAATTTTATATACAAGTGTAATTTCTAGTAAAAGTGAAACTACCTGTCGTAAAAAAACACTATCCTTGTCACTCATGGTAACTTATGTTATAATAATAAGCGTTCATCAACTGAAAGCTTACTATTAAGAAAACGGAGGTAATCAAATGATTAGAAAGTTTTTTTTAATATTATGTGTGATTATATTTTCTACTCAACTGGCCTATTCAGCCCCCGATGCAAAGAAAATCATGGAAAATCTTTATATGGCAACCAGCCTGGGGAAAATACAGGATATGATGATAGAACTGGAACTTTTTGGCCCTGCTCCCGGTAAGCAGGAAGCAAAGAATGTAATGCAATCCTTTGCCAGGGCAAAACTTTTCTTTGCTGCTCCAAATAAAATAAGAACAGAGAAAACAATCACCATGGAAGGTACTCAGATGGATCTATTTGTTATAACCATAAGAGACGGCAGAATTGACTGGCAGTACAGTACCTATACGACGTGGCCGTTAAAAAAGAAAGAAGATGATCATCACCACTCACCATATCTTCCTTTCAGTGTAGATATTCAGCCCCAGGATCAATTCAGAAACTATACAGTTGTAAATCAGGAAAAAGTAGGAGATAGAAATGCCTATGTAATAAGTATTGCAAATGAAAAAGACCCTCAGGCAAAGCTTCTTACTGTATGGGTAGATACGGAACAATATGTACCACTCAAAGAAGAATATAAAGTAATGGAAGGAGAAGGAGATAAAGCGAGAGAAGTAACTAAAACTACTATGTATAAAGATGCAAAACAGGTAAATGACAATAGATGGATACCTCATAAAATAGAAAGATATAGTGATGGAAAACTGAATGCCTATATTGTCTACAAACAGGCAGCTGTAAATGTAGGTATACCGGATAGTTTATTTACACCTGAAGATCCGACCAGACTTGAACAAGGGAAATAAATAAATGCTCCCTTTTAAAAAATATCTTATAGCCATAATTCTCATATTTATTCTGGGGTGTAATAATGAAGTAAAAACACCTGTAAAGACTCCAGAAGCTCCTGTTATAGGTACTATAGAAGGTACTGTCATAGATTCTATAACCAGAAAAGTTATCAAAGGCGCAACAGTAGAAATGGTAAATACAAAAATCTCATGTTCTACTGATGATAAAGGCAGATATGAACTGAGTAATTTTCCCGGTTCAATTGTAATTCTCATCACGAAAGAAGGATATAAAGACAACAGTAAAACAGTATTTATTAATGGTGGAGAACATATAAAGGAAAATATATTACTCGTTCCGAACCATGCTTCTGTCACACCACAGACTGTTGTAAAAGCACCTTCTACCATTCTCTCCACCAGTTATTACTCAAATGAAGTTATTGCAATTAATCTGGAAAAAGAAAATATAAAAGAAACCATACCTGTCGGCAAAGACCCTCAGGGACTGGGAATAAGCAGTGAATATTCTACTGTTTATGTAGCAAACAGCGGTGATAATACCATAACATTATTAAATTTTTCCAAAAAACTTACTCTGACCGGCCATATAAGTGTAGAGAAAAAACCTGCATCTGTAGTTGCTACGAAAAATTTTGTCTATGTAGCAAACAGTGATTCTGATAACGTATCTGTTATAGATATAAAAGAAAACAAACAGGCAGGGACAATAAATACCGGGAAAATGCCTGTAAACCTTTGTTTTGATAATAAAGAAGGGCTCCTCTATGTATTAAACGGAAGATCAAACAGTGTGTCAGTAATTGACACCGGTTCAAATACCATTATAAAAACCATAGAAACTGAAGAATTTCCATGCAGCGGAGCAGTTTCTTCCGAATATCTTTTTGTTGTAAATCAGGTAAGTTGTTCACTCTCTGCAATAAAGAAAAAAACAGGTGAAAAATCGACAATAAAAGTCGGAAAAAGTCCGAAAAGATGTCTCTTATTACCTGAAGAAACTAAAATTTATGTAACAAATTATCAGGATAACAGTATATCAGTTATCGACTGTAAAGAGCAGAAAGTAATAAAAACCATAGATGTTGGCAAAAACCCTGCAGGTATGGCTCTATGGGAGGAGAAAAAAAGGCTTTATGTTGCCAATGGCGGATCAAATACTATATCTATCATAGATATAATAACAGATCAACCGGTTAAAGAAATTCCGGCAGGAAATTTTCCTTATGATCTGATTTTAATAAAATAGAAGGACTGATGATTTATGGATGTTATATGGGCTCCCTGGAGAATGGAATATATTCTCGGAGAAAAAATTACAGGCTGTATATTCTGTTCATTCCAAAAATTTCCTGAAGAAGATGAAAAAAATCTTGTTATTCATAGAGGTAAAAAGTGTTTTGTAATGCTGAATAAATTTCCCTATAATAACGGACATCTGATGATTATACCATACAGGCATGTAGCAGATTTTACAGAACTCAATCATGATGAACTGCTGGAAATAATGACTTTAACACAGAAAGTATTGAAGGTATTCACTATAACAATGAATCCCTCCGGATTTAATGCAGGAATAAACCTTGGTAAAGTGGCAGGAGCAGGAGTAGAAGATCATGTACATCTCCATGTAGTTCCCAGGTGGGACGGAGATACAAACTTTATGCCTGTAATAGGGAGCACAAAAGTAATGCCACAGCATATTCTGGATACATATAATATGTTAAAGAAAGCATGGAACAGTGAGCAGTGAACAGTGAACAGTTATCAGTTACTATAAAGATATACCGTATTAACAGTGAGCAGTAAATAGATGCAGTATAATAACAGACTGTAAGAACAGGTTGTTTTGTAAGAGGATTATAGATTTTTCGGAAGAGCCTCACCCCTGGAAGGCATTTGATGACTTTTCGGATAGACTCTAATTACCGTAACAGGTAAAATGGTACCTGTAAAAAGCTTCTGCCTGGCAGGCTCTGGAGAAGAAAAATTAGTCTTTTATATAGAATTAAAAATTAAATAAGGGTTAATTTATTGTCTGTAAAACAAATGATATAAGACAAATTATTTTTCTTCGTAAGAGCCTGTCTGGCAGAAGCTGATAAAATGGTTACGAACTTATTTGGAGCGGTACTAAGTATTCACCGGTCACTGCTCACTGGTCACTGATAAAAGGAGGTTTAAAAAAATCTGCAATGAAATGTCCCTATTGCGGTCAGATAAACTCTGATCTATCATTGAACTGTACAAGTTGTTTTGCCTATATATATCCGGAAGAAGAAGAATA
>DAIOEN010000284.1:0-7782 GCA_036746235.1 Vulcanimicrobiota bacterium
AAGTTAAAAAAAGAAGAGCCTGAAAAATATAAAAAATATAAAGAAGCTCAGGAAAGTTCCGATAAGAAGATAAATCAATCTATGGCTCATGCAGAAGAGTCTATAAAAGAAGGGGTTAAAAAGTCGGATTATTATTTTAATGTAGAAAAATCATTAAAATACGGACTTACAGGAGTGGATCAATATGAACTGGATAAACAGAATAAGGAAGGTGAAAAGACAGAGCAACAAATCAAAGATAAAGATTATAATAAATATAAAAATCTTATGAAAAACAAGTTTGCTTCCGATGAAGAGATAAATAAAGCAAACCTTGAATGTGCCGATGCGACACAGAATATTGTAGATACGGTAGATATAACACTTGGAGGAGCGGGAAAACTTGTAGATACAGGAAATGATTTCAAGCAGGGTAATTATAAAAAAGCAGCACTGGATACGGGAGAAGCAGGAGTAAGAATATTTGTTTCTGCCGCTCTTGAATCGGGGAAAGCCCTGGAATGGGCAGGCAGTGCAGGGACAAAAGCTTTAAAAATAGCCGGTCCCGGAGCAAAGAAACTATTCGGCAAAGGAGATACACTGTTAAAAGCAGCAGCGCCGGAAGTATATGAAATTGTAAAAACTTCGACGGTCAGCGGCAAGAAAGCCGTAACAGAAGCACTTTCCTATGGAGGAGATGCGGCAAATAAAGCTTTAAAGTTTGCCACAGGTTCTGATGCGGGAGAAATACTCGAGTGGGCAGGAAAGCCTGTAGAGGAAGCTCTCATTGATGCAGGCAAGGGAATTAAGAGTAAGGCGGAAGTTCTGGTTGAAGATCTGATTAAGGGTTGTAAAACAGGTTTAAAAGATACTGCAGGAAAAACGGAAATACTGGAATATGGAGAAGAAATATTATCAAGTAAAAGACCTGAAGGATTTATTGATAAGATAAACAATAAATTTAACGACTGGTTATATGGACAGAAAGCCGGTAATGACGAAGCTTTTAATGAAATCTGTAATAATGCAAAGAAAAATTTTAATCCTGAAAAAATTAGTGGATTATCAAAGGATTTTGAGTTCTGCGGGTCGGAAGAAAGTAAAGGACTGCTTGATAAGGCAATGAAACAGATGCCGGAGGGCATGAAAGGCAATATAAAGAATTTAAAGGAAGTTTATATAGATGAGGTTACATCGAAAAAAGTAAGAGTAGATGCCTATGGCCTTTCTGATCCTTCCAACGGCAAGATTGCTCTGAATGAGACAAATTTAAAGACAAAAAACCTGGAAGGACAGTTCGATGAGATCAATCATGAATTTTTTCATCAGGCAGATTATGATCTTGGCACTGATGGTAAATTCCGTTCTGAAATGCCTGATTCTCCATTTAATGACCCGACAGCACATAACATTACCGATTATGCAAGAGAATGTAATAGTCCTAAAGAAACGGCAGCAGAAACTTTAAAAAAGCTTATGATAGAAAAACGAGAGTTTGAAAAAAAACTTGGTTCTTTTGATGGAAAAAATTTTCTGGAATATATCGGATTGTCACCTTATAATAAACAATTTAACTTTATAATTGATAAATATTTAACTACAGGCGGAGAAACTTTATGGTAAATTTAAATCGTTTTAATATTTAAACAAGGAGGAATTATTTTATGGTAATATATCTGTTTGAAAATGTAATAAATGAAGATGAATCAAGGTCTCCAGGTCGTCTTGTAGGAAAAATTCATTGCAAAGGTGATGGAACTCCGGGAGAGTTTATATATTTTGATAATTGTAATGAATTTATAGAAGTTAAAGATGTAAATCATCCGTGCTATAATAAAGAAATAAAAATACTGGATGAATTACGTAAAAGTCTTCTTGAAGATCGGTTTAATGAACCTCTAAATATTACAGCAGGAGGAGGTTTCGACCCCAAAACAGGCATACACTCCAGTATAATGAAAACCCTGGAACCATGGCAGCGTAAAACTATTGAATATATTCTGCAATATGAATTACCTTCTGGTTTCGGTAGTATTTGTGGAAAAATTGTAGAACCATAATTAATTTAAGTAGGTGTAAAGATATGTTAATTTATATCTTTGAAAGTGTAATAAATGAAGATGATTCAAGGTCTCCAGGCCGTCTCGTAGGAGAAATTAGATGTATCGGTGATGGAACTCCAGGAGAGATCAGATTTTTTAATACCTGTGATGAAATCTGGGATATTAGAAATGTCAATAATATTAACTATGGTAAAAATAGTAAGATACTGGATGAATTAGATAAAAGCCTTCTTGAAGCACTATTTAATGAAGAGTTGAATATTACTTCAGGGGGGGGCTTCGATCCAGAGACAGGCATACACTCCAGTATAATGAAAACCCTGGAACCATGGCACCGTAAAACTATTGAATATGTTTTGGAATATAAGCTTACTGGAACTGTCGATGGAAAAATTGTAAAGCCATAAAAAATTTTTAAATCCTGTTATCCTTCATCCCCACAAATTCCGCTTCACCTGTTTAAAGGATTTTTCCTATCAATACAGAATATAATATTACATGCGTTTCCTTAACTCATAAAAATTGAAAATTTACCTCGCGCATTCAGCTCTTGTTACCATATTCATTTACAGCTCCATTTCATAAAGGAGTAATATTCCTGTGAAAAATTCATTTACCGGCACTGCCATTACAGAAAATTTCCATATACATCAAAAATAAATTAAAAATAAAAAAACAAATATCTTTTCTAAAATATTAAAATATGATATTATATAAATATAAAAAACAGGTCAGGTTATGAAATGTAAAAATTAATTTATACAAATCTTTTATATACAATCATAAAATAAATAATTCACTAAAAAAATTACCGGGAGAAAGGGAGAAAGCATCAAACTACGGGCAAGCAAATCCTGTTAATCCTTTCATCCTGTGCATCCCGGTTCAGACAATTACCGGGAGAAAGGGAAAGGGAAATCAACTACCGGCAAGCAATCCTGCTAATCCTGCATCCTGCCCATCCCGGTTCAGACAACAAAGGAGTAAAATTTATGAAAAAAAATATTTCACTCTATGAGAATAAAGGGATAGCCCTTATTATGGTATTGTCAATATTAATAATACTGCTCATACTATCTCTTGCCATTGTGTCTCTGAGCACAGGCAATCTGAGAACTACTGGAAATGTAAGAGCAAGATTTGAAGCTCTCAATCTTGCAACTTCGGCTATTAATTACAACATGTATGATTTCAACCATATGTCCACATCCATTATTACACCATACCCGCCGGGGCCCACACCTACGCCGCTGTCGTCCGTTCCCGTACACGGGCCTTACAATGTGACAATAGATAATACTTCGCTCAGTCAGTATGAATGCAAGTATATGTACGCAGAAAACCTGTCAAATCCAAATCCCAGTACAGCAAATTTTGCTCCTTACGTATGTGATGCGAATGTGCCGGGTAATACGATTGTAATCATAGGAGAAGGCACTTACAGAGGATACAAGAGGATTATAAGGGCCGTAGTAAGGAATAACCCCGGAGTTGCTATGGGTATGTGCTGTGATAAGAATGCCACTCTGGCAAATATAGTAATAGATCCGAATGGTGACAGTAATTCAAGACTTGTGGTAAACGGCATAAATGATATGACTTCAGGAGAACCTATAGCAAGTTCATTACAGGCAAATAAGGATCTTAATTTCAGTAATACCGATCCGAATAGCTGCAGGTTTTACAATGGAAGTAATATAAGAGCTGTAGGATCTGTCAATGCTCCTGCAGTCGATGATAAAAATAAGGTATCAGGTGCTGCTCCTGTTGATATTCAGGAATACAACATATCAGATTTAGTGAATATTGCCAGTTGCACTCCTGTACCAATAGTGTCATCAACTCCTGCTGCAGGCGTTAGCACTTCTTTCGGGGTAACAGATCCTGCCACTCTTACAGAGCAGCTAGATCCGTCAGATCCAAATCAGGTATCTTACAGGCCGGAAAGTGCTTCTCTACCTTCTCTCATAGTTACATCAAACAGAAGGTATATTGCAGGGAATCGCACTTTAACAGGAAATTGGCCTACTTTAATTGTAGATAAAGATACTCAGGTCAATGGAAATCTGGTAGTTTACGGCAATATAGAACTCAGAGACGGAGCAAAATTGTTTGTAAATGGTGTTCTCGAGGTAAAAGGAAATGTAAAAAGCAGTTATAATACTTCTTACGGAGGTTCTATTATAACAGCGGGGTATAGAACACTGGGAGGCTTTAATGAGGGAAACAGTCTGGAAATAAAAGGACAGTTACTTTCAACAGTTGACCCTTCAGACAGCAAAGGAGCTTTACTCTTTTCAGAAGGTAATGTATATATAAATAACACCACAAATAACAGTAATAATGAATGGCTTTTAAAGCAACCCTTAAATGTAAAGGCTACGATAAAAGCTATGAAAAATGCAGGAGCAGATAATATACCAGCATCACAGATTGGTAATGGAGGAATAGAACAGTGGTGGACTAATAATAAATCCACTTTAACAGATCCATCTAAAGTAGGTTCTGATGTTGCCACGTGGTTTAATGATTCAAATGCAGATATCTATATGAAAGATACGAATCCTGGAGATTTTTTTTATAGTAAGAAACTGAACTGGAAAGCTTTTAAGAAGAACCCTTCCATATTTTTCGACCCGAATCAATCTTTTTTTCAGGGAATGGTATATTCCTACGGGGATATTTCCATCGATGGCCCTATAAATGTAATAGGAGCAGTGGCTACTGTTAACGGAGCAAAAACGTCTCCTTATTCCAGTGGCTCTATATATGCATTACGCGGCGGAAATATTACAGCAAATATGGAATATATGACAGGAAGTAAACCTTTTTATCGCATTCTTACAGATGTGCTTTCATGGTGTGAACTGTAATGTAACACCCCAGAAATAATCAAACAAACAGAGAAAGCTGGTGCTTCCTCTGTTTGTATATTGTAAGCTTAATAGTATTTAATAATATTTATATATCTTCTTATTATTTCCTACTGCATAGCCAACACCGTTAGAGTCAAAATAAACGGCATTTAATAATGCAAACAATATTTCTGATGGTGACTGGTATTGTACTGTCC
Source organism: Vulcanimicrobiota bacterium (assembly GCA_036746235.1). Lineage (GTDB taxonomy): Bacteria > Vulcanimicrobiota > SpSt-956 > SpSt-956 > JAKJGF01 > CALARM01. The sequence goes on from DAIOEN010000284.1 coordinate 5,116, forward strand.
ATGTATCTCCACTGTTTGTTGTATAAAGAATTAAATCTTTTCGAAGATTTGTACCTACTGCCCATCCCTGTGAATTTCTAAAAAATACATCTATTAAGCTTATATTGCTAGGATTAAGGCTTGCAGGTAAATTTTGTCGAGTCCATGAATTACCGGTGGTACTATGAAGTATTAAGCCACTCGGAGAACTATCCACTCCAACAGCCCATCCATTTGAATTATCAATAAAATATACAGATTCAAGTTCAATAGATGAAGGAGGATTTGCACTAGTCCATACCCCTCCAGAATAAATATCTATATGACCCCCAAGGGTTGATGTCCATCCGGTAGATGAATCTACAGGAAATACTATAGAGTTTATATACAGGCTTCCTGTTGGAGTGTCGAAACTAGTTACAGAGAGACCCGATGTATCAATTTTATATACATAACCACTAGAGTCACTACTACCACAACAATATCCAATATTGCCAGAAGGCGGGAAATGGATTGAATTTAAAGCACTTACAGTACCACCTACAGCAGATAGAGTAGAACCATCCCACCTGAGAACTCTGCCTATATTGCCATCGGCAGTAGTTGCTGCCCAGACATCATTTGTAGCTCTCATAAAAAGAGACGTGACATATTCAGTATAACCATTTGATGCAGTTAATTTAGCTCGATTAATAGGTGAAGGAAGTGGCACAGGAGTAAAGGACGTTCCACCATCAGTGGAATGATATAATTCTCCCGGCTTATCACCGGCAATCCATACCTCATTACCTGAAAAAGTCACATCAAGCAAATTATTGGGGTCGGAAGTTAAATTACTGCTTATATCATGCCATGATTTCATAGTAAAACCAACAGTGGCATAACCTGTTGCCGTAGTAACAGTGATTACACCTGTCACTGATCCTGAAGGAACTGTAGCAGTTATCTGGGTTGCAGAATTCACCGTATAACTTGCTGCTACGGAAGAACTAAAAGTCACAGACGTAACATTAACAAAATAATTACCTGTTATAACAACCGTATCTCCTACAGCCCCGGATGAAGTATTAACAGATGTAATCGTAGGACTTGGCACAGGCGTATTCGTAGCAGTCGGCGTATTGGTCGGTCCTCCCGGCGTATTAGTAGAAGTCGGTGTATTGGTGGGCCCTCCCGGCGTATTGGTTACAGTCGGCCCTCCCGGCGTATTGGTCGCAGTCGGTGTCGGCGTTGGGTCAATGGTTCCCACTGTAACATTAACGGTAACAGAGCCTTCTGTAACGGTAATATTCACCGCTCCTATGGGACTTCCGGGAGAAGAACTATGCTCTCCCTCTGTTCTCCATATTTCAATCCTGTAAGTTCCAGGAGGAAGATTCCTGAATATATAATTTCCGAGTTGATCTGCCAGGGTGGAAAGAGAAGCGGACAGTCCCGGATTTACACATACAACGAATGCATTCGGTATGGGTGTGCCGTTCACTTCAAGGGCCTGGCCCTTTATGGTTACAAGACTGGCTATCTGTGTCGGAGTGCCTGTCGCAGGCACTACAATCTGACTTGACCCGTTGTCACCGCAGCCTGCTATGACAATACCAGAGATAATACTTATTAAGACAATGGAAATTAAAAATTTTTTTGCCATAATGATCATTCCTTTCTTTTAAAATAGTGATGTAAGGGTGGTGAGACGTGAAAAAATCATGGCGACGGACTTTGAGTAATCTAAAGAAATTATATTTCATCGTCAAACACTCTCCCAAAAAAAATTTCATTTTCTGCAAGAGCATCTGAATGTTTTATATTATGAGGGTGTGAAGGTATATTCGTCACGGGGAAAAGAAAATCCTTCTTTTTGTCTGAACCGGGATTTGCGGGATGCAGGATGAACAGGATTTTTATAATTGTTACTGCAGATTTATGGTCTTATAGACTTTTAATAAGTACTTGCACGAATAATTCAGGTGATATATACTGATAAGAGATAGGATAATACGGGGTGATAACATATGAATAATAAATTAAACAGCATTTTAAAAGAAGCGGCAACACTTACAGTAATGGAACAACAGGAACTGATAGAAAATATTATTCATTTAATGAAGCAAACCGGGAAAGAGAATAATAAGTGGGAAGATATTTACGGTATAGGAAGGGGGATATGGAAAGGGATAGATGCACAGGATTATGTTAATCAGATGAGAGAAGACAGAGTATGAAAGAAAATATAAAGAGTATATTTATGGATACAGCCCCTATTATTTATTATATTGAGGGTAATAGTCAGTTCTATCAGATAAAAGAACTTATCAATCAAATTCAAGAGAATAATATAACGATATTTTCTTCTGTTATAACAATCACTGAAGTCCTGGTAAAACCAGTTTCTCTGGGGCAGATGAATGTAATAAATAGTTTTTTAAACTTTCTGAAGAATCCTGATAATATAATTATTTTATCTGTAAATGAAAGAATTGCAGAACAGGCCGGTTATTTAAGAGGAAAATACCCATCATTAAAGACACTTGATGCTATTCAAATTTCTTCTGCTATTGAAGCCAGAACAGATGCCTTTCTCACCAATGATTTAAGATTAAAACAGATAAAAGAAATAGAAGTGTTGACGTTAAAAGATATAATAGATATGACGGAAATTCCGTATAACAGGAATTCGGAATAGAGGTGATT
>DAIOEN010000285.1:0-7699 GCA_036746235.1 Vulcanimicrobiota bacterium
GATTATTTTTACAACAATTTTTATTCTATGGTGCGTTTATTTAGTATATTTAGTAAAATTTCTGCCTGTAGCTATAATTTTGATAGTTGTTACAGTACCTTTCATCTGGTCTTTATTTCATCTTTTCTATTTATTCTTCTACCGGCTTTTATCTATTATAAAGCGCGGAAAAGATCCGGTACAGAGTTTTTGTATTCCTGCTGCCTGTATATTTTTCTTTTCAATAATCCTTATGATGATAGTTATCCCAAATTTCCTCAAGGCAAGGGAAAGCGGAAGTCTTGCCTGCTGTGAAAGCAACATAAAAAATATTGCCACAGCCCTGGAGATGTATGCAGTAGATAATGAAGGAGCCTATCCTCCTTCACTTGAATATCTCATTAAAAACACTTCGGACGGCGCCTGGTATATGAAAACCCTTCCTGTATGTCCTGTCTCAAAATCAGGTTACAGTTACAGTGTTAATAGAGATAATCAGAATTATACCATATGGTGCACGATAGTAGAGGCTCATATCAATGCAGGATTACCACCTCTTGCATCTTATCCGCAGTATACGCCGGCTCAGGGGTTGATACTTGAATAATAGACGGAAGGAGTATTAACAGAATGGCTCTTGAAACAGGAACGATACTGAATAATATTTATCGGGTGGTAAGGCTTCTCGGAAGCGGTGCCATGGGTAATGTATATCTGGTAGAGAGAATTGAAGATGACAGGAGATTTGTAGTAAAAGAACTTATCTTTTCAAAAGCATGCGGAATAGAAGCAGACACGGCAAAGGAGATATTTTTTCGCGAAGCTGAATTCATGGTCAATTTCAACCATGCCGGCCTTCCGAAGACTTACGGTATATTTACTGAAAAAGAACTCAATTATCTTACCATGGATTATATAGAAGGAAAGACTCTGGAAGATATTCTAAACTCCTCTGAAAAACCTTTATCGGAAGAAAAAGCCATTAAATGGACTGCAGAACTGTGTGAAATTCTGGATTATCTTCATAATGGTTTTAAAGCTCCTGTAGTATACAGAGATCTGAAACCTTCCAATATAATAATAACACCTGATGATAAGGTAAAACTCGTAGATTTCGGAATTGCCAGATATTATAATCCTGATAAGGATACAGACACTTTTAGCTACGGTTCTCCCGGCTATGCCGCACCTGAACAGTACAGAGGCCGGGGACAGTCATCTCCTCAGTCTGACGTATATGGTCTCGGTGTTATATTATTTCAGATGCTTACCCTTTACGATCCTTCTGTAAAACCTTTTACTTTCCCGTCTGTGAAGACGTTGAATAGTTCTGTAAAACCGGGTTTTGAGGATATTATAAGACGTGCCATAGAAATGGAACCTTTAAAGAGATATATAAGTGTTAAGGATTTTAGAGACAGTCTTTTGAAATATACAGGTGCCGGTAAGATTTCTTCCAGGAAGTCAGGTGGGGCAGGCAGAACAGAAATTTATAAACTGGCAGGGCTTTTTATTTTTTCCCTCTCTATAGTTTTACTTTTTTTTAATCCTGTTAATATTAATCCTGTTAATATTAGAAACTTCGATGTCGATGCAGCTGCAGATATATCTGTGCTTATTTTTTTTTCTTCGATTATTACCTTCTTCCTCTGGCATATTATAAAATTAATAATTGATATAAAAAACCGAAATATAAAATTTTCTCTTTTAAGCAGAGTAATGATTTTATTGACTTTTGCAGGTCTAGTTATTGTAAATTTTACTATAAGCTATGATAAAAATGATTATCTCAATAACAGTCTGATTACAATAATAAGTGCATTTATTATATGGTTTTTTATAAAATATATAATTATATATGATAGAATAAACTCTTCTGATAATGTGAGGATTATTTTTGTTATAATACCTCTTATTGCGTTCTGTCTTTTTATGGGAATGTCAATAGTAGATTTGATGGTTATTATAATTCTTATATTTGTACTGGTGCTTTGCAGCAGGTCATTATTTCATCTGATACATCTTTTCTTCCAGTGGATTTCCTCTGGAAAATCCAGAGGAGAGCTGATACAGAGTTTTTTCTTTCCCGTTGCCATATTGATGTTTTTTGTACTGATTTTTTTTATGACTTTACCCGGTTTCCTCCGTGCAAGAGCAGTTGGACAGCTTGCCGCCTGTGAAAGTAACATAAAAAACATTGCCACAGCTCTGGAAATGTATAGTGAAGATAATAAAGGATATTATCCTCCATCTCTTGAATATCTTCTGAGTCCCACCGATTCTGTTTCTCCCGGCACCGATTATATGAAAACTCTGCCGTTATGCCCTTCCTCCCGGTTGACATATAATTACATTGTCAATAATAATATTCCGACTTTTACCCTTTGGTGTAATGAAAAAAATTTTCATAGGAATGCAGGAGTGAGCGATGGGTATCCTCAGTATGCGCCGGGGCAGGGGTTAATATTTAAATAATTTTATCTTTCCCATCCGGAAATGATGAATATTTTGTCCACCAGTTTTCTTTCCGGTGTTGAGGCATCGTCAGGATGAAACCACAGTTCAAATCTTGCAGGATAGGAAGAGTGAAATCCTCCTTCATATACTGTTATCCGGCTGTTATAAAAGAACTGTTCATTTTTATTATCAGACCAGCCTGTGTATTCTTTTGAAGCGTAATAGATATCTTCCTGTGACTCTTCAAGTGGCATATTTTTTGTCCCTTCAAACAGTTTCAGATAAACATAACCTTTTTCTCCGGGATTTATAAAGGCGTCTACCTGATAAATTCCCGGCTGCAGTCCTGCACGGACTTTTATGTCACATTTTCCTTTTCTTACTGAAAACAGCGGCATAAGAGAAGAGTCAAAACCTTTCTCTAATGCAGTTTTAGATGTGAAAAGTCCTTCCAGTTCCTTTTTTAGAAAATTCAGTGCCATACCGGTCAACGGACGACCTCTGTAAGGGCTTTTTTCCAGTATTCTTAAGGCAGTTTTCCCGGATTCAAGCTGAAGACACGAGTAGAAACCATTATCTTCCATAAGATTCAGTGTAATGGAACCGGTTCCTGTTTTCTCATAGTTTGTACTTTCTTCCAGATCCCTTATAACAGGAATATTATATTCAATCCACATGGCTGTTTCTATAGATATATTATCTGCATGATAGTCCTCGAAATAGCCGTAATTATCGGTCCAGTCTCCGTTAATCACAAACCGCCTTGTAGCGGTTAATGTGTCATCTGCGCTGATAAGCCGCCATTTTGCGCTTGTGGCAAGATGTCTGAAGAGTATGTCCCGTCTGTCGCCGGAAAAATCAGGAAAGGTAATATTCTTAATTTCCTGATTGTCTTCCGTAACAGGGTTTTTAAATATAGATAAGAGTTTTTCTGCTTCCGGGTCTTTCTGAAGTCCCCATGCAGGGCCTTCTGCTCCCTCACCTGGTCTGTTATTTATTACATTATGTGCTTTCATGCCGGGAGGTGGTGATATATGTTTGAAAAAATCATCATATTTTTCATAACATCTGTATCCTTCTTCAGTCTTTCCCTCTTCACATAAAGCTTTACCGTTTTTATACCAGGCAATGGCATAATCTGGATCAATGGTTAAGACTTTATTGTAACTTTCAATGGCTTCACCGTATCTGCCCAGGTTAAATAAAGAATTTCCCCTGTTATACCAGGCTTTAAGAGAATGACTGTCACCTTCTATTGCTTTATCAAACCATTTAATTGCTTCTTCGTATTTCCCGGACTCGTACAGATCAGTGCCTTTTTGGTACCATTCTTCAGAAGAGCCGGCTTTTACCGGCATAAGATTAAAGAGTAAGATTATTATTATGGCAATTACTTTTTCAAACATCAGAAGCACCTCCTGAGATTATAGTGTATGCTTAAGTGAGTAGTGAGTAGTGAGTGGTGAGTAGAATATGGCAATGTCACTCACTATTCACCATTTGCTATTCACTCATTCTTTACCATCATCTGAAAGTCCTGCAATAATTCTCCTCCACTTTTGAATGGAAAAAGGAATTATTGCCGGATATTTAACAATATTTTAACAAATTTTCCATGTTTTTTTGATATACTTATAGTATATTTTTATAAAGAGGAAAATTTTCACCCTGGAAAGGAAATTTATATGAATACAATAAAATCAGGACATGTTAAAATAGAAGAAAAAAAGCCGGTAAGCCATAAAAAAACATCAGAGGAATTAAAAGATAAATATGATGAAGTAAAAGATAAAGTGGTAAAAGGTTCGGAAGAAAAAGAACCTTTTCTGACGAATATGGAGAAATTACGTTCTGTCAGAGAGGGAGCTTCACAGGGGAATGTTCCTTCTGCTATGGCATTTATACGCTCTTTTGATAAAAACCTCGGCATAAAAGAACCTTTCTTACAGGAAAAATATGATTTAATGAAAACAGATCCCCATGTGTTCTACAGAGCTACCCCTGCTCTCTTTTACCATGATCTGAAAAATGATTTTGCCTGGATGTCAAAACTTCTTGACAGAACTGCACCGGAAGTGACAATAGACGGTGATGCTCATTTAAGAAATTTCGGCACAATTAAAGGGCCGGATAAAAGTGTCTGCTGGGGCTTAAATGATTTCGATCAGGCAGAAGCCGGTTCTCCCGAATGGGATCTGGAACGTATGGCAGTAAGTGCCGTTCTTACAGGCAGAATGGCCGGAATTGACAGGGAAGATATAAGTAATACTATTGAACATATAGGAAAAAAATATTTTCATACCATAAGAAAAATTGCTTCCGGCGACATTGAGCCACATCCTGCTTTTCTGGCAAAAGATGAGACAGAAGGTAAAATAGACGATTTGATAAAAAAACAGGAAGAAATAAGTCAGAAGGAGTTTCTGAAAGATTATAAAAAACTGAATGAAAATGATGTGCCTGTTTTTATACACAGCGAAGAAATTATCCCCCTGTCATCAGAAATGAAACAGAAAATAGCAAAAGCTCTTTCAGATTATGAAAAAACTGTCGGCAATACTCCGAGAATGAAAAGATCTCTGCAGGTTTACGACATTGCGGAAAAATTGAGAAGCGGAGGAAGCAGTTACGGACTTCCCCGTTATTATGCTCTTGTGGCCAATGCAGATCGGGACAAAGAACCTCTTATACTTGAATTAAAACTATTATTCGAATCCGGAATAAAGGATGAAACAGGAGACCTGAAACTGGGAGACGCAAAAACTGTGGCAGAAGATCAGAGAGCCATGCAGCAGAACAAAGGAAACCCTGTTACAGGATATTGCACGATTGACGGTTGTTCCTATCTTGTCAGGGAATATGAAAGAGAAAAAAAGAATACCCCTCTTGAGGATTTTACCGGAGCAGATGATCTGAAATTACTTGCAAAACAGGCGGCAGAAGTGCTTGCTTTTGCTCATGGCAGAACAAAAAAAGATGCCCGTAAGATAGATGGCTGGGTGAAAGATGACGAAGATAAAGCAATAGCAAACCTTAAGGAATTTGCCTTTGCTTATGCGGATAAGGTGCAGTCAGATTATAATGATTTAAAAAAACAATTTTAAAGTAATGGGACTGCTCTTTTTAGAGAGCAAAATGGGATAATCCCTGCGGTAGAAACTGGCCGCAGGGATTTTTCTTAAGTTCAAAGCTTTTTGTGATATAATATTTATAGGAATTGTGAAGTGTGAAGAGTGAAGTGTGAAGAGAGAAATGTCCTATTCTTTTCACTTTCTGAGAGTGAGGGAGATAAAATGGCACTGGAAACAGGAACGATACTTAACAATATCTATCGAGTGGTAAGGCTTCTCGGAAGCGGTGCTATGGGCAATGTATATCTTGTAGAGAGAACTGACGATGACAGAAGATTTGTCGTAAAGGAACTTATCTTTTCGGAAAGTTGCGGAATAGATGCAGATACGGCAAAGGAGATTTTTTTTCGTGAAGCAGAATTCATGGTTAAATTCAATCATCCCGGCCTCCCGAAGACATATGGTATATTTACTGAAAAAGAACTCTATTATCTTACAATGGACTATATAGAAGGGAAAACCCTGGAAGAGATTCTGAATGGTTCGGAAAAACCTCTCACGGAAGAAAAAGCTATCAAATATACCGTAGAACTCTGTGAAATTCTGGATTATCTTCATAATGGTTTTAATGTCCCTGTAGTATACAGAGATTTAAAACCTTCCAATATAATAATAACACCTGATGACAGGGTAAAACTCGTAGATTTCGGAATAGCCAGATTGTATAATCCTGATAAGAATACAGATACATTTAGTTACGGCTCTCCCGGTTATGCCGCGCCTGAACAGTACAGGGGACGGGGGCAGTCATCTCCTCAATCCGATGTATATGGCCTCGGTGTCATATTATTTCAGATGGTCACCCTTTATGATCCTTCTGTAAAACCTTTTACTTTCCCATCTATGAAGACTTTGAATAGTTCCGTAAAACCGGGTCTTGAGGAAATCATAAGACATGCCATAGAAATGGAGCCTTTAAAGAGATATATAAGTGTTAAAGATTTTAGAGACAGTCTCTTAAAATATACAGGTATCGATAAAATTTCTTCTGAGAAATCAGTTGGGGCAGGCAGAACAGAAATTTATAAACTGGCAGGGCTTTTTATTTTTTCCCTCTGTATAATTTTATTTTTCTTTAATCCTGTTGATAGTAATAGATTTTTCGCTCTTTATGCAGCAGGCCAGATAGCCTTACTTGTTGGCTTTTCGTCTGTTATCACTGCCGCCTTATGTGGTATTATAACATTAGTAATTGATATAAAAAAACGAAAAGCTTCTTTAAACAGCATAATTATGTTACTGACTCTTTTATCTCTGGTCATAGTAAATATCTTACCGCATTTTTATTATATGGACCATCTGATCAGGAGCTTTTGTACAATAGTATGGGCATTTATTATATGGGTTTTTATAAGATCCTATATTTATATTATATATTCTATGATAAACTCTTCCGATATTGTGAGGACTACCTTTATAACACTTGTTATTGCATGGTGTATCTATCTGGGATTTTTAATATTCGAGTTCTTTCAAGTTGTAATTTTTATGTTTATTACAGTACCTTTCATATGGTCTTTATTTCATCTCATTTATTTATTCTCTCACCGGGTTTTATCCGTCAGAAATCCCGGAAAAGATCCGGTACAGAGTTTTCTTATTCCTGCTGCCGGTATATTTATGTTTTCTTTAACTGTTTTTTTATGTTTGCTACCAAATTTTCTCGCTGCAAGAGCCAGCGGACAGCTTGCCGCCTGTGAAAGTAATATAAAAAATCTTGCCACAGCCCTGGAGATGTATGCTACAGATAATAAGGGAGATTATCCTCCGTCTCTTGAATATCTTACTAAAAACACTGACTACAATCCTGATAGCACTTATATGAAATCTCGGATAGTATATGCGTCTCGTGATGATGTCATTAAAAACACTGACTACAATCCTGATAGCAGTTATATGAAACCTCTGCCCTTATGCCCTTCATCACACCTGACATACAGTTACAGTGTTAATAATAATATTCAGACTTTTACCCTGTGGTGTACTGAAAAGAACTCCCATATTTATGCAGGTCTGCCTTATAACAAATGTTATCCCCAGTATGCTCCCGGGAGTGGTTTAATCGTAGGTCATTGACACATCCTCCATTGATTAAGATATTATTTTATGTTACTATGATTATAACATAAATG
>DAIOEN010000286.1:0-7687 GCA_036746235.1 Vulcanimicrobiota bacterium
ACGGAGACATTGAAAGGAGATATTTTGAAAGGCAAGATTTTACTTTTTAATATATATAGAGTCATATACAGCATGCTTGAGACATCGGTAGAATCCCTGGGATTAATGTCTCTGGCCGCTTTTCTGGAAGACAGAGGTTATGATGCCTCTGTATATCAGGGTGAACTGTTTTACGGAAGAGAATTTCTGAAAGAACAGGTGAAAAAACATAAAATACTGGCAGCAGGTTTTTACTGTGATTTTGAAAATCAGCTTGAAGTCTGCCGTATGAGCAGAGAAATAGCAGAGGATTACGGTATTCCTGTAATATTCGGCGGGCCTCAGGTTACAGGCTTTAATGCAGAATATCTGAAAAAATCTATGTCTATGGCCTGTGTGTACGGAGAAGGGGAGATAACACTTCTCCGCATACTTGAATGTTTATATAACAACGGAGGCAACTGGAAAGAACTTGACGGAATAATTTATGTGGATGAAAAAGACAGTCTGATAAAGAAACCTCCCGGCCCGGTTGTTTCAAACCTTGATGAACTGCCGCTTCCTGCCTATCATCGTCTGGTAAATAAACCGCAGGTAAGGAAAAAGGCCACAATACTTACAGGAAGAGGATGTCCTTTCAGATGTGCCTTCTGTCATGAAGGTAATATTTCCCGTCCTTTAAGACTCAGAAGTGTTGACAGGGTTTTAAAGGATGTGGAAATTATATTGAACAGTGACGATAATATAAATTATATTGCCTTTCTGGATGATACCTTTACCATATCTCCCGAAAGGGTAAAGGATATATGCAAGGGGCTTGGCCGCCTCAGAGAAAAAAGGGATTTTGTCTGGTACTGTGAAGGTCATGTAAAACTTCTGAGTAAATGGCCTGAAATGCTTTATTATATGGCAGAAGCAGGGATGGTAAGGCTTCAAATAGGTATAGAATCAGGAGTTCAGAAGGTTCTTGATCTTTACGGGAAAGGAACTACTCTGGAAGATATAGAACATGTCATAAAAACTGCATCTGATGCGGAAATTCACCAGGTTGTAGGCTTTTTTATAACAGGCGGTCCTTTTGAAAGTCCTGAAACACTGGAAATAAACAAAGCTTTTTATGAAAAACTGCTGGAAATGGCACCCGGTATACTGGAAATAGGGCCCAGTCCCCTTGTTCCATACCCGGATACTGCCATAGGAATGGAACCTGAAAAATATGGCATTCATATTCTTGACCCGGAAGGTATAACAGGTTTTGCCGATTATACCGTTACGGAAACAGATAGTATGAAAAGAGAAGATATAGCGAAAGGACAGAAAGAATTGATATTTCATGGCATAAAAAAGATGACTTCTCTTTTTAAAGAAGGTAAAGTCCCTCATGAGAGAATTATAAATTCCTTCCGTGATTTTTCCTTTGCTATACCTTCTGTGTGGTATACTGCTGTTTACTGTGAAATTCCTTTTGTGAAAGCCTATTATAATCTATTTTTCCGCGGAGCAGTAAAGAGATCTGCAGATATTCCTCCTGAAGATCTTTATAGATGGCGTCCGCAGCGTATTATGGAAATGTGGAGCGATGTGGATTTTTCGGAAGGCTATCCGAGAATTGGCACCTATGTGCTTTCACCTCTGGAATTTGAACTGTTGCTTTATTCTACAGGAAAATTGCGTCTTAAAGAAATGCTTGTCACGATTTATGAGAAATTTTCTCAGAGATTTGAACATTATGAAGAATATGAAAAAGAAGCATTTCTTTTACTTAAAAAATTTGAAGATAAGTACTGGCTCGCCTATACTCCTTTATAGTATTTTCAGTAGTTGAAATTTTTTCTGAAAGGGTGGAATATAAATCTTGTCTCATAAAATATTGCTTTTTAATGTAAGAAGATATCTGGGAAGACCATCTGATAACAGTTCTGACTATCCGGGAATTTTTTATCTGGCTGCAGTTCTGGAAGAAAAAGGCTATGATCCATGGGTCTTTCATGGCTTTACCCATGAAGTTCCGGAAATAATTGAAAGAGAAATTTCCAGCAGAAACATTGTGGCAACAGGCTTTACCTGCGATTTTGAAAATAGAACGGCAGTTGAGGAATTGAGCCTTTTTATAAAAGAAACATATGGTTTTCCTGTAATTATCGGAGGCCCTCAGGCAATTGATTTGAAAGAAGATTTTTTCCTCCGTTCCCGCTGTGATTATATACTCAGGGGAGAAGGAGAAGAAACATTTCCTCTCCTTATGGATTATATAGTTAAAGGTGAAGGTAAAAAAGAAGATATAAAAAACCTTGTCTGGATGGATAATGAACAAAAATTGAAACAAAACCCTCCCGGAAAGCCTGTAGAAGACCTGGATAATCTGCCCTTCCCGGCATATCATCGTTCTCTTCATAAGAACCGTAAATACGGACATACAATCTTTACCGGCCGGGGGTGTCCTTTTTCATGTGCTTTTTGTTATGAAAGCAGTCACGAAAAGAAGATTCGCCTGAGGAGTATAGCTTCTGTAATAGAAGAGATAAAACATAATTTTGATTTATATCCCTCTCTTAATTATATAGCTGTACTGGATGATACCTTTACCTTAAATCCTCAGAGAGTCGAAGAGTTCTGTAATGAAATAAATAAGCTGAGACGTGAAAAAGATTTTGTCTGGTACTGTGAAGCCCATATTCATACACTTTATAAATGGCCTGAAATGATACATAGGATGGCAAAATCCGGCCTTGTAAGACTCCAGATAGGTGTTGAAACAGGGAATCAGCATATTCTGAATATGTACGGTAAACAGATTACCCTGGAAGAAATAGAAGCTGTTATAGATGAAACTGTGAAGGCAGGCATTTCTCAGATAGCAACCAATCTTATAACAGGGGGGGCAATGGAAAGTGATGAAACTATTGCAATTACTATGGCTTTTGCGGAAAAATTACTCCGTAAAGCCCCCGGTGTTATTGATATTATGACAGGATTTTTGAGGCCCTATCCGGGAACTGCCATAGCAGCAAGACCTGATGATTTCGGACTTACCATTCTGGATAAAGACGGGATTAAATCATTTGATGATTTCCCTCTTGTTAAAGGCCATGAGGCTTCTGTAGAAGATATTGTAAGATACAGGCAGAAAGTAAACAATCATATCTTCAATACAATGAAAGAATTGCTCAGGAATAATCTTGTACCTTATGAAACTATTCTTTCTCATTATAAAAATGCATGTCGGTACGGTATTACCTCTATGTGGTATTTTGACTTTTTCAAGAAGAATCAATTGCTTGACGAATATTTCCGTCTCATATGGAAAGGGGAAGCTGTAAGATTTACAGAAGTTCCTTCTGAGGAACTCCTGTCATGGCGACCCCTTCGTACGGTAGAAATAAGAAGAGCAGTAAATTTCAGTGACGGATATCCGAAAATTTCAGATTATGTCTTATCTCCTCTCGAATTTGAATTGCTTTTAAGATGCAGCGGAAAATTGAATTTTAAAGAAGTCCTGGAAAGTCTTTATATGATTTTCGGCGGTAATTTTAAGGATATGGATGAATTTAAAATTAATATTTTAAACCTTATAAACACATTTGATAAAAAATACTGGGTAATTTTTTGTAAATTTTAAAAAATTAGCAGGAATTTTATCGTCAGGTGAGAATAGATAATTGCAAAGTTAATTTTAATATCATTAGCCTTTCAATATAAATATTTTCCATTAATTACTTTCATTTATCTACTTGTTTTCATTTATCCCGGTTACGAAGTTATTTTTTCTGTGAAAATTGATAATTCAGTGTATTTTACATGAAATTAAAAAATTAATGGTTTAGCCAGAATAGGCCATAAAAGAATATTATTTCTACGGAAAGGAGGTGAATATAAATGTCATTAGAAAGTGCAAAAGCTCTTGTAGCAAAACTTCAGAGCGACCAGACCCTGGCAGGAGAATTCAGATCAGCAGGTTCTGAAGCAAAACTTCTGGAAGTGGCTAAAAAACACGGTTATGATGTAACTGTTGAGGAATTCAAGACTGCCAGCAAGGAAGTCAGAAGTGCTAAAGGCGCTAAAGAATTATCAGATGAACATCTTGATCAGGTAGCTGCAGGATTATCTATTGTAGGTGTTGATTATGCATTTACAGCAGCCGAGACAGCTTCTCATTAGTCAGGAAAACTTAAGTGTTGTAAGGACCGAGTGAAGGTTATATTCATCAGACAGTGTAAAAGCTCTTGTTAACAGGATATTGTCTGATAAGACTCAGACATATTCCGGAGCATAAACCTTTCTGTTTAATGAAAGGTGGATATCACTTCCTCTGATTAAAACTTCCTCTTCTTTATTCACTTAACAAATTTTATTATGTTTAAATACAAAACGTAAATATGATGCAGATGGACTGGAGCTTTTCGTGATTTTTGTGTGAAGCTTTATCGGAAGTTTATACAAAATTAATATTCCAGTGATTTGCATCATATTTTTATCAGAACGTAAGGATGTAATGTGACAGTTATTTTATTAATGACTGTAATAAACGTTTTCCTCCCGTCATGCGTCACGACTAAATAAAGGATTTTCTTATGGCCTGTGATATTCTTTTAATCAATACGAGAAGAGACCATTTCGGTACCATAGAAGGAGATGTAACTATAGGTTTAAATCTCCTGAATGTATTTTTGAAAGAAAAACATTATTCTGTAGATATGTTTCGCGGCTTTTCCCATGAAGCTTATAAGTGGATAGAAGACACAATAAATAAGAGAGGGACAAAGACTGTCGGCTTTTACTGTGATTATGATAATGTCAATCTTGTAGCTGAACTGTCCAGAAAAATTAAAGAAAAATGGAATATACCTGTTTTTATAGGCGGCCCTCAGGCTCTGTCTCTTGATGAGGCATTTTTCCGTAGATCTCTCTGTGATGCAGCAGTAAGAGGTGAAGGTGAATTTACCCTTCTGGAACTGCTGGAAGTTTACATAAATAAAAGAAAAAAACTTTCAGAAGTAGACGGAATAACCTGTATGGACGAGAATGGTAACATAGTTTATCATCGTGACAGAAAACCTGTAGAAAATCTTGATAATCTTCCATGGCCAGATTTTCGTCTTGAAGGTGAAGGTGTGCCACAGGATTCATTGCCTGTACTTACAGGGAGAGGATGTCCTTACAGGTGTACTTTCTGTTATGAAGGGAGTAATAAAAGAACTGTTCGTTTCAGAAGTGTAAAGAATGTTCTTGATGAGATTCTATATCATTTTGAAAAAAATCCTTTATATAAATATATATTTTTTCAGGACAGTACCTTTACTCTTGATCCGAAAAGGATTGAAGATTTATGCACCGGCCTTATGGAACTCAGAAAAGAGAGGGATTTCGTATGGTTCTGTGAAGCTCATGGAGAGACTCTTATTAAATGGCCTCATATGCTGGAACTTATGGTGAAATCGGGAATGGTAAAGATTGCCCTGGGAATAGAATCCGGCTCTGACAGGGTACTGTCTATGTACAGGAAGCGTACAAACGCCGACATGATGGAAAGAGCTATGAGACTCTGTGTGGATGCTGATGTGCCTCAGATTGCAGGTAATATAATCATAGGAGGGCCGTTAGAAAATCAGGAGACAATAGAAGCAGATGTCAGATTAATCACATCTTTTCTGGATATTGCTCCGGGCAGATTTATTTATTCAAGCTTTTTCTTTACTCCCTATTCACATACTGCCATAACAAATGACCCGGCCTCTTTCGGTATGAAACTCATCAGAGAAAGAGAAATTCTGGCTCTTGAAGATATACCTCTTTCAGAAACAGAAGCTTTTACATGGATAGATCTGTTCAATGTAAGAGTCGATTTTAACAGAAGAATTTTAAATAAAATGAAAGAGCTTTACAGAACAGGGAAGATACCGATGGAAACAATTCTCACAAATTACAGGCTCTTTTATAAATATAATATACCTTCCATATGGATATCAGCTATCTTTGCTTCAGATCCTGTTTCTCATAATTATTATCAATGTCTTGCAAAAAATATTTTAAAGCCTTCCCATAAGATAGACAGGGAAAAATTATTTTCATGCCATCCTCAGAGAGTTTTTGATCTCTGGAACAATCTCTCTTTTAAAGGAGACTGTCCTTATTTAAATACAAACCTTCTTTCACCTCTGGAATATGAATTACTTCTTCATTGCAGCGGAAAACTCAGATTGAGTGAAATACTGAAGCGTTGCTACAGACTGTCCGGTAATTACTTTGAACATGAAGAAAGTTTTAATGAGAAAGCTCTTATGATTCTACGTTCCTTTGAAGAAAGACGATGGATCGGCTATGCTCCTTTTTAAGGACGATGAAAGACTATCAGGTAACGGGACTCCAGCTTTTTTAATATTTTATATAAATTATCTTCCTCGATAGAACTGAACATGTTTTTTACTGTTTTTATATCAATTCTTCCGTTACATAATAAAAGCAACCTGTATTCTTCAGGAGAAAGAATTACTCCTTCCAATCCTTCCATATCATCTGAAACCCTGTCAGGATAATAAAAATTTAATTCTTTTTCCTTTATATCTTCGAGCCTTACGGCAGATGTTTTAAGTAACAGATTGAAATAGGGATTGACAAACCTGTCTTTTGAGTAGAGATAGCTGTACCATGTGCTTGGCAGTTTATAGTTTAAAGCCAGTTCAAAATGTTTTTTTATTCTATTAAAGGGAATTTTCCCTGATTTAAAAAGTTCTTTGAAGAGAAGAGATATATGTTTTACAAAATCAAATCTTGCATTACTTATGGCATTTCGTGAGAGTGTTTCCGTCTCTGTTACAGGAAAGTCTTCCAGAGAAGTAAGATAAGGGGCATCCAGTATTTTTATGCCAAATCTGCCAGGCTCCTTTGATATAGCTGTATTGGGAAGAGGCATTATCGTACTTGTATATATGTCCATTAATCCAGGGGCAAATCTTATCAATTTTTCTGCATACTCTTTTGTTATAAGAAGTGTTTCTTCTGTTTCACAGGCGCCTCCTATTATAAAATTACCTGTCAGCTGAGGTAAATCAATATCCCTGCAGATTTTTACTACTTCTTCTATATTTGACAGAGTCATCTGTTTATTGTACATCTCAAGTGCTTTACTCCACCCGGATTCAAGTCCTATCTGCATTCTTGCCATTCCCGCTTCTTTCATCATAGGAACCATTTCCGGCCATTTACAGATAATAGAAGGGTGTCCTTCGGCAAACCATATAAAATCATATTTTTTTCTGAGTTCCTTCAGCTCTCTGCAGAACCCTTCTGTTCTATCATAGTTCAATGTAAAAGTATCATCGGCAAACCATATGTATTTTGCGGAAGGATTTTCTTCCAGTCCCTTTTGTATTTCTTCTGTTACTTTTTTCACACTCCTTAAACGAAGGGTTTTGGTATTTCCTCCTTCAAAACAAAAGGCACATCTGAAGGGACATCCTCTTGCAGAGAGAACGGGGAAATTGTATTTACGGGACTTATCCAGTAAATGAGATGAAGAAGGGAAGGGGAGACTGTCCAGATCCATTATAAGAGGCCGTGGTTCATTGCAGACCATCCGGCCTTTATCATCTAAATATAAAATACCTTTAATATCTTCTTTTTTTATTCTGTTAAAAGCCATATATTCAAGCAATTCGAAAAGTGTATATTCTCCGTCACCTCTTATTAAAAAATCACATTTCGATTTTTT
>DAIOEN010000287.1:0-3453 GCA_036746235.1 Vulcanimicrobiota bacterium
GATCTTACCCCACAGTAGTAGGAGAAACGGGAGGAAAAGATTTTATTTTTGTCCATGGTTCTGCAGTTCCTGAAGAAGTGGCAACTGCCATTATAAGAGGAGCTTTCGAATATCAGGGACAGAAATGTTCTGCCGCATCAAGGGCCTATATACCGAAATCCCTGTGGAATAAAATCAAAAAAATCCTCATAGATAAAATCTCTGAAATCAAAACAGGTGATGTAAGTGATTTCAATAATTTTATGAACGGTGTAATAGACGAACATTCCTTCGATAATATAATGAACTATATAGAAAAAGCAAAGAATTCACCTGATGCAAAGATTATTACAGGAGGCAGAGGTGATAAATCTACAGGTTATTTTATAGAACCAACTGTAATTCACACAACAGACCCTCATTTTATAACAATGGAAGAAGAGATATTCGGCCCTGTTATGACCGTATATGTATATAATGATAAAGATTATGAAAAAACACTTCATATATGTGATGAAACATCTCCCTATGGCCTCACGGGGGCAATATTCTCGACAGACAGATATGCAATGGTCCAGGCCTGTAAGATATTACGATATGCGGCAGGCAATTTTTACATAAATGACAAACCTACGGGAGCCATGGTAGGGCTTCAGCCCTTCGGAGGCTCAAGAGCTTCAGGAACAAACGATAAATCAGGGGGATATTTCAATCTTCTGAGATGGGTAAGCCCCAGGACGATAAAGGAAACTTTTGTACCACCTGTTGATTTTAAATATTCATATATGGAATAGTGAGTCGTGAGTCATGAGTCGTGAGTCGTGAGTCGTGGCGTCTTATTCTTTTCACTTTTCACTTTTTACTTTTCACTTTTCACTTTTCACTTTTCACTTTTCACTTTTCACTAATTTTCGTAACACTTTATAAAAAAAGGAGACATTAAAAACATGATAGATATAAAAAATATATTCAATAAACTCGGTATAAAAGAAGAACATGCCGGGGCCTATGACGGAACATGGTTTGCAGGGAGTGACAGACATCTTAAGAGTTACAGTCCTGTAGACGGTTCTCTTATAGGAACAATAAGGCAGGCAGATATAAATGATTATAAAAGAGTAAGTGAAAGTGCCGGTAAAGCATTTTTATCGTGGAGACATGTTCCTGCTCCTAAAAGAGGGGAACTTGTAAGACAGATTGGAGAAAAACTCAGAGAATATAAAGAACCGCTGGGTGCTCTTGTAAGTATTGAAATGGGCAAAATCCTGCAGGAAGGTCTCGGAGAAGTTCAGGAAATGATAGATATGTGCGATTTTGCCGTAGGTCTGTCAAGGCAACTCTACGGGCTTAATATGCCCAGTGAAAGAGGGGAACATATCATTCAGGAACAATGGCATCCCCTTGGTACAATCGGTCTCATAACAGCCTTTAATTTCCCTGTGGCAGTATGGAGCTGGAATGCCATGTTGGCTCTCATATGCGGAGATTCCGTTATATGGAAACCATCTTCTGAAACACCACTATGCGCCATAGCAGTTCATAACATAATAGAAGAAGTTCTCAGAAAAAACAATGTTCCTCCGGGACTGTTAAGTCTTATCATTGGAAGCGGTTCTACAGTGGGAGAAGAATTGATCAATGACAGAACTGTCCCTCTTGTAAGTTTTACAGGAAGCACTAAAACAGGAAAACATGTAGCGGAAGCTGTCGGGAAAAGACTTGGGAAACATATACTGGAACTGGGAGGGAACAATGCCGTAATAGTTTCCGATAAATTAAAAGATTTAAAAAGCTGTTTAACCTCCGTAATCTTCGGTTCTGTAGGAACGACAGGACAGAGATGTACCTCTACGAGGAGAATAATTGTCCATGAAACTATATATGACAGAGTCATTCATTCATTAGTTAATGCATACCAAAATCTGTTCATAGGAAATCCTCTTGAAGAGAAAACCGTTGTAGGCCCTCTTGTAAGCAGATCTGCCGTATCTGATATGGAAAAAGCAATAGAAAAAGCAAAAAGCCTGGGAGGGAAAGTCCTCACAGGAGGAGGTTTATTGCCGGAAAATCCTTCAGGCTGTTATGTTTATCCATGTATTATAGAAGCAGAAAACCACTGGGATATTGTCCAGGAAGAAACCTTTGCCCCCATACTCTATGTCCTCAAATACAGAACCATAGAAGAATCAGTAGAGATTAATAACAGTGTACCTCAGGGTTTATCGTCATCCATATTTACAGACAGTGTTTTTGAAGAAAGATATTTTCTCTCAAATTGCGGTTCAGACTGCGGTATAGCAAATGTAAATGCAGGCACATCTGGCGCAGAGATAGGCGGTGCCTTCGGAGGAGAGAAAGACACGGGAGGAGGAAGGGAATCCGGTTCAGATGCATGGAAAGCTTACATGAGGCGTCAGACAAATGTTATAAGCTGGAGCAGAGAGGTTATTCTGGCTCAGGGAATAAATTTTAATTTTTAAAAAACCTGTGTAGTGAACAGGCAATGCCTGTTCACTACAATCAGGAAAATCCTGTCAATCCCCCCGAATCCCTGTCAGGGAATAAAACATCAGAGTCACTGCCATCAGGTCTGCCGAACCGCCCGGATTTATCTTCTTCTTATTATATCTCTGTTCCAGTCTCTTCCATTTCTCTCTGCCTTCATCGGTAGTAAGTCCTCCCTGCTGATAGAGTTCATCCATTTCACACTGAACAGTTCTCAGGGTAGCCAGATTATGTCTGTGTAACAGAGCTGTATCATCTAAATGGGCCATAATATTACATAGAGCATGTAAAGAGGCATTATTCAAATCCAGGCCTGAATCCAGAGCGGATTTCAGGGCAGGGAGCCCGTAATTTATTACAGAAGGAAACCCTTCCTGGGCTTCTCCTCTTACTCCGGACATTTTGTATTGAAGGAAAATCTTTTCTCCTGAAGTCAGGTTCCTTTTACTTTCAAGATCAGACAGTTCACTTTGAATTATATCTTTAGAGATTTCGCTTATAACAGCACTCAGGTTACCGGGTGTAATTTTCTCTTTTGCGGAAAGGAGATAACCGCAGGCACCGCATGTAAGACCGATAAGAAAAATAATACCTTTTTGAGTATTTATACCGCCTGTAACGGAAAACATATGGTTTTCCGCAGCAAGTCCTATTGTTCTTATTACAGGCAGCAAATTACAGAGAGGGGCAGAAGAAGTACCGTATTCTATCCCTGCCTGTGCCATATAACTGAAATAAGGAATAATGGCAGAAGTGCTCAGAATAAATGTTTCATACGACATATCACTATGGGAACCATTATTAATTCTATCTACAAGTCCCGGTTTGGGAGTTGCAGCCAGTTCCAGAAGTATACTTCTCATTGCCATTTCACTTACATAGAAAGCAGAAGATGTTACAGGAACAAAATTTCTCAGACGTTTTTTAGTTTTCTCACAATATGTTATCATTTTATTAATTATGCTTTTA
>DAIOEN010000287.1:3553-7642 GCA_036746235.1 Vulcanimicrobiota bacterium
CCCTTTATGCAAAAAATACTCTCCTATCATAGTATGAATTATGTTCAGTGTATCCTCAAGAGTATGTTTTTTTCCTCTTATACAGAGGAAAGCAGGATTTTCTTTACAGACAATACAGGGACGGGGTGAGAAACCGAGATCTTCTCTGGATATCCTTATTCCGTCTGCATCTGTTACATCAATATCAAATAATACTCCGAGAGGATGTTCTGCTTCAAGAGATAGACCTGATTTTTTTAATATTACTGCTTCTCTGTCCGATACAATAAATCCTTCATAACCGAGGGGTGTTTTATTTTTCACAGTGTATTCTATTTTAAATTCTTTTTTCCTGGTTATCAAAAGATTCCATAATATATTAAAAACAGGTTCGTAACAGACAGCACCTTTATCAGGGCCGGGAATATTCAAAGAAACTGTAATAACAGGTTTTTTATACAGGGCAAGCAAATCATTACGTTTGTTTACCCTATCTTCTCTTGCCTCCAGTACGGCAAATAAAATATCTCTATCAGACGACATAACAACCTTTCTCCTGTGAATAAGGGCGTTTAATTAAACGCCCCTACCATCACAGGTCATCGATTAACTGCTCGCTGGTCACTGGTCACTGGTCACTGCTCACTGCTCAATGTTCCGCCACTTCTCTTATAACATCTATATAAGTTCCGTCACGATATTCCACCAGTCCCACAATCTTATCTTTAAATTCGATTTCCTTCGGTTTACCTGTTATTTTTTCCACGTCATGCTGAAGTTCTTCTATTGTCTTTACAGGTAATTTACTCTCTTTAAACTTTTCAATAAGATCTTCTCTCTTCGGGTTAATGGCAATACCTCTTTCTGTTACGAGAACGTCCACACAATCACCGGGCGTTACAACAGTAATAACCTTATCTTTTATTGTAGGAATCCTTCCTCTGAAAGACGGGGCAACAATCACTGTAAGTTTTGATCCTGCCGCAACATCGGAATGTCCTCCCGATGCACCTCTTATGACACCATCGGAACCAGTGAGCACATTTACATTGAAATTCAAATCTATCTCAAGGGCACTCAGAACTGCAACGTCCAGCATATTGACCATACATCCCTTATTGAAAGGATTGGCGTAATAGCCGGCACTTATTTCAACATGATTTTTATTTTCCCTGAGACTTCTTACTGCTTCAAGGTCAAAGGACTGAACATCAAAAAGTGTTTTAAAGAGTCCTTCTTCAAGGAGTTTCACCATATATCCCGTAATACCGCCGAGGCCGAAACTTCCTTTTATGCCTTTCGAGATCATTTTCTCCCTGATAAAATGGGCCACTGCAAGAGATGCACCGCCGCTTCCTGCCTGGAATGAATAGCCATCTTTTAAATATCCTGAATGATCAATAAAATCTGCAGCATATCTTGCAATAAGCAATGATTTCGGATCTCTTGTCATTCTTGTGGCACCGCTTGAAATACCTTTCGGCTCTCCCAATTTGTCTATAGTTACTACATAATCTACAAGGGTCTGCATAATACTTATCGGTGTTGCAGGGAATTCAACCAGATTATCTGTAATGGCAATAACCCTTTCTGCATAAAAGGAATCAAAGTTTGCATATCCGAGAGGTCCGCAGGCAGAGGGACCGTTTACCCCGTTTAAATTGCCATAACAATCTGCAGTAGGAGCTGCAATAAAAGCCAGATCTACGTGGAGTTTCCCTGTCTTCAACATCCTGGCCCTGCCTCCGTGGCTGTGGAATATTACAGGAATATCCATAAGACCGTGAGACACTTCATTTCCCAGGTCTCCTCTCATGCCGCTTGTAATGATTTTTGTAATAACACCCTCTCTTATATGATCAATCAGATGGGAATGTACATCATTTAAGGAACTGCTTGCAAGGGTAAGGTTCTTGAAGCCCATATCCCTCAGTTTATCCATAACAAGATTGACTACATAATCGCCGTTTCTCAGATGGTGATGAAAAGATACTGTCATACCATCTTTCAAGTCGCAGTGTCTTATAGCTTCTTCAAGGCTGTCTGCTACCTTCTTTTCACCCACTTTGACTGCAAATAACTGTGTGGCAGCTTTTCTGCCTCTGGGAGTACTTGCCCATACCCCTCCGTATTTATCAATTTTACCTATACCTTTTATTTCATCAGGTATGTTACGTTCTTTTATATTCATATAAATTCTCCTATTACTCTATCTATATTTTTCCGACTGCTTTTGCATAGGCTATAGTCTGTTCGGCTCTTTTAAGCACAGGAGCATCTATCATTTTACCATCGAGGGATACCACACCTGCTCCATGTTCTTCTGCTTCTTCCATAGCATGAATAATACGTCTGGCTTTTTCTATTTCATCATCAGAAGGGGTAAAGACTTCATGTATGGGAATAATCTGTCTCGGATTTATCACAGACTGTCCGAGAAACCCCATATCTTTAATCTTTTTAGCAGATTTTCTCAATCCTTCTTCATCATTGACATCGGAAAAAACCGTATCAATGGGATCAACTCCTGCTGCTCTTGCGGCAACAACAATCTGAGAACGGGAATAATTCAGTTCGTCTCCCTCTTTAGTTCTTTTAATACCCAGGTCTGCTGTAAAATCTTCTCCTCCTATTGATATGGCTGCAATTCTTTTGCTTGAACTGGCGATAGAAAAAGCATTTACAACGCCCAGGGCTGTTTCCATTATGGGCATGAGCTTTACCGTTCCTTCTGCAATGCCATGTTTTCTTTCTATTTCAGAGACCATTCTTTCTATCTCCATTACCTGTTCTTTATATTCTATCTTCGGTATTCTCAGAGCATCGGGAATACATGGAATAATCTCTTCAAGATCTTCCCGGCAGAATGGTGTATCGAGTCCATTAATCCTTACAACCTTTTCGGACCTTCCGCAATCAATGGTCATCAATGCATATTTAACCAGATACCTTGCGCCATCTTTTTCCGCAAGGGCAACTGCATCTTCAAGGTCAAAAATAATGCTGTCTGCACCGTATATACCGGCATTTTGAACCATACCGGGATTATTCCCGGGAACATACATCATTGTACGGCGTAACCTTTTCATAAACAAACCTCTTTTCAGTTATTTATATGAGAATCGTGACATGTGACGTGTATATTCTCATCCATAGTCAATCTTTAATGACGGGGAACAACGTAAATACGGATTCTCCCGTCACGCGTTACGCGTTACGCGTCACGCTCCTTTAATAGATCTCTGGATGGCTGTTTCAGTTCTGGCCCTGACCGTAAAATCAAGGGCACCTCTATCTCTTACACTTATAAGAACATCTTCTATGCTATATTTATCCAGCACATCATTTATAGTAGAAATAATCTGTTCTCCAAACTGCTGTTTTACCGGGCTGGCAAGCTCAACAATCCTTCCTGCTCCTTTCTCTTTCGGGAAAAGAGTTATTAATATATCGCTGGATTCAAGCGTTCCTGCAAGTCCCATTGTTTTTAAATTCATCAAGACACCTCCATAGCTGATAAGGCCCACAGGGCCTGTAATTCTTCAATCAGAGCAATAATTCCCCCTGCTAAACTCTTTCATAGGGATCTTTACCTGCTCTCATACGCATTAAAATCAATTCGGCTTCATCTGTTCCGCTTCTTAAAAAATCATAAGTTTCAGGTGTAACAATCTTTCCTATTTCGTCCCATCTATCTTCATAAACCATCTGCCTGAGTAATTTTGCACTCATATGATGACCGTCTACGGTTAAATTGGCGAGTTCGTGAACATCCACTCCATATAAGGGAAGTGTAGCTTTCACAGTATCATTGTAAATCTTATCGACTTTCGAATTTGGTTCCTGCCTTATATATCTATGAGTAATATTCAGTGCCGGCACAATATATTTACCGAAGAGGGCTGCTCCCAGGAGAGCATGGGCATGACTTATTTCTTCTTTCTGTATGAAATATTTCGGGAAGGTCAGATAGGATACAAAATATTCTCCTCCGAAATGTATAGTTACATTCTTGAGAGGTAAAATACTTTTTTTCAATAATTCAAGACGTACTTCAAGAGGGAAAAAATACTTGGGCTCACTTACAAGAAACAAATGAAGCCAGTCACA
>DAIOEN010000288.1:0-7600 GCA_036746235.1 Vulcanimicrobiota bacterium
TATAATCCGATAAATCTTCATGCAAAGATCAGTTTTAGCTCTATCTCCAGTTCTTCAAGTATACCTACTTTGATTTTATCTTCTGCTGAATACGTTGCCGGTCTTCCATATAATTTATCTGCACCGGATTTGAATACCTGTACAGTCTTATGTACAGGATCAACAATCCAGTATTCCTTCACACCAAATCTTTCATAAAGTTTGAACTTATATTTCATATCCCTCGAAGCAGTGGATAGTGATAGTATTTCTATAATTAAATCAGGAGGGCCAAGACAACATTTATCTTCAAAGAGTTTATTATTATCACAAATTACCATAATATCCGGTTGTACTGTATTTGTTGCATTATTAAAGGTTTCTCCCTCTTCAGGCAACACCACGTCAAATGGGGCATCAAATACTTCACACGTTTTCCCTTCAAGATAATTCTCGAATTTATTAAGTAATCGCCTGGATACTCTCTGATGAGGTATTCCAGCTCCCGGACTCATATTATAAGCTTCCCCTTCTATTATCTCCCACCGTTCATTATCCGGCCATGATGTATAGTCACTATATGTATATCTTCTATGTTCTTTCCTCAATGCTTCTGCCATAGACATCACTCCCTGATAATATTTTACCATTTTCGGCCATACATTGGAAGCCATATTTTTTATATATAACATTGAATCTGAAATCATTATATCCGTAATGATTGATTTCCTGATTGAATATTTCTATGGAGAAATAATATAAATCAGGATTTAAAAACCAGTGTCTGTCATAATAAAGATGCTGAAGGCCATCATATTTTTTCTTATATTCCTCTTCACCGAGACTGTCTATCTTGGCCTTCTCTATATTATCTTTAAAATTAATATCTGCAACATCCAGTATGGCAACGGCTTTTCTTGCTTTACACAGCATTTTCTTTAAAACTCTTTCTCCATAATCGTAAGAGGGAAAATAAAAAAAAGCACTGTTTGAAATTACTATGTCATATTTTGTATCTGTGTCAAGGTCTGCAGCTTCACTGCATGTGAAATTTCCCCCGGGCATAACAGATTTAGCAGTATTTATCAGATTTTCTGAATAATCAATACCTCCGACTTTATGACCTTTTTCATAAAAAGGATATAAAAAGGCACCGCTTCCGCACCCTGTTTCATATATACTGTCAGATCCGGTTATATTGATTTTTTTACTTATAAATTCTGTATAATTCAGCCAGTCTTCAGAGGAAATTTTCCCGGTCTTACTGTCAAATCCATCGAGTTTAATAAGTTTCTCCAGATTTATTAAACCTTCTATATGCCGTTGATTCCATATATCTTTCCATTTATTCATAGTTATGTTCCATCTGTATTACCTGTTCCGTCCAGCAATTGAAGGCCCAGGGATAAATGTTTACCGCTCATTTCCGTTCTTTCTGTATTAAACATATATTCCTTTATGCCTTTAACAAGTATTCTGTTCAATTCAGGAGTTCTCACACTTACTCTGAAATAATTTTTCCCCGATATTCCCTGTTTATTTATGGCTTTTATGAGTATATTGTATTTTATAAAGAGATATTTTTGAAGTGCTTTAACATGTCCCTTCGGTAATCTGCATAAAAGAAAATTTGTCACTGACGAGCCTGTTATGTAGACAGATGTTTTCTCTAAAGATTTTCTTAAATGTTTTCTGTTTTCCCTGATTTTTTTGATTGAATTATAATAATCATCTTTATATTTGCCGATTCTATCCAGGAAGAATTCTGCAAAAGAATTTATATTCCATATGGGAAGATTTTCTCCGAGTTTTTTTATTATTTCTTTATTACAGGTAATGGCACAGCCAAGCCTTATGCCGGGTATGCCGTATTCTTTCCCGAAGCTTTTGACAATTATTAAATTTTTATAGTTTTTATAGAGTCCAGTAATACTTTCATTCTCTTTTGCAAAATTCATAAAGGATTCGTCTATTACTATATATTCGGCAGATGTTTCCGTGAGGAGTCTTATTATATCTTTTCTGGATATGATTAATCCTGTAGGGTTATTCGGATTTACGAGTATAATCTGCCTGACCTGTTCTTTTTCCGCAGTGGCAATTAATCTCTTAATATTTACTGTAAAATTATCATCTTCTGTGGGAAAATAAATTGAATTATATTCTTCCTTTATATATTCTCCGAATGCCGGTAAAGGAACAAGACTTTTTCCGGAGCCAAAATATTTAAATAATTCCTTAATTATCTGGCATGACCCGTTACCTAAAACTACATGTTCTCCTTCAACTTCAAAAGGCAGGATTTTCCTTGCTTTATCTATGAGTATTCTGTCATTTGACGGATAACAGGCAATAAGGTTTTTTGTGTAATTTTTTATTTCTTCAATAAATTCATCGGAAGGAAAATAATCATTGTAAAGGAGATTAAAATCATGGAATTTATAATTCCAGTAACCTCCGAAAGATTTTGATAAATAATCTATTTTGTCATCATCTGATGAAAATAGATATCTTGCAATACGCAGATCTTCCATATCATCTATTTCATACCATGATTTACTCTGTACCTGTCTGGCATATATGTCCTGTTTCCCTATAAAAACGAGGAGTTTTAATATGATCTCATAATAGCTGTTTTTACTCTGTGTTTTCATATATATTTCCAGAGTAGGCAAAAATATTTCTCTGAAGAAATCTTTGTTAAAGTGATATAAATTCAGTGTTTTATAAAGTCCCTTTAAGCATGCATGTCTTTTCTGGGTAATTATATTTGTTATTCTCTCGTTGGAATCTATTTCAAGAGCTGTTCCTTCCATATAACTTTCATAGTTATCCACAAGAGCTATATTTTTATCTGTATTGAAGAGGTCTTCTATGATTATATGGTCGAAATAAACATCACTTTCGAATAAAATCAGATCATGTGTTATTGATTCACCTGCAAGCCAGAGGGAATAGATGTTATTTGTTTCTTCGAATATTTCATTTTCTATATAATTTATATGAAGTTCTTTATATTTACCGGCAAGTCTTTCTATTATATCTTCTTTTTTATATCCCACTACAATATGGATTTTATTTATCTGTTCGCTGTACGGTATGAGACTGTCCAGAATATTTTCTATTATGGCCCTGTTATTCACCTCAACAAGGCATTTAGGCATTTCCATCGTATAGGGGAGAAGCCTTTTACCTATACCTGCAGCAAGGATTACTATGTCTTTTTTCATAATTTTACTCCTTTATGTGGAAATCGTCATTCATCACGCATTACGCATCACTCATTACGATCTTTTAAAAATTCCGAAAAAGCTTTATCTATGACTTTTATTGTTTCTTCTTTACTGAAATTTGTCCTGTAAAATATGTTTTTTGCAGAGCGGGGATATTTTGCTTTTTTCAGTGCCATATCCAGTTCTGAAATATGAGATATTTTTACGGAATCATCCAGGACAGGTGCAAAGAGGTGTGATGAAAGTTCAAGTAATTTAATCTTTTCCCATGACAGGTCTTTACCTTTAATAAAAATTACCTTCTTTTTCATATAAAGACCTTCAGTGAGAGGTGTACCGTTACTTCCTATGACTGTTTCGCTGGATTTTAATTTTTCAATCTTTTCTTCTGTTTTTTTCAGGAGAATAATGTTTTTGTTTTCTTTAAAGGCTCTGTCAAGTTTATCGAAATACAGTGAAAATGCTCCCGGGTGGAGGCTTACATAACAGGTATATTCAGGTGATATATGTTCCAGGATTTCTACTGCCAGATCCATTTCTCCCCAGTCGGCCCAGTAGGAAGGGCACAGGTAAATCTGATTTTTATTTACAGTGCTCACCCCGTAATATTCCAGTGCTTTTAAATATCCCACTTTTTTGATTTTCTTTTCTGTTTCCCTTCCTCCTCTTTTATATTCTTCTTCTTCCATGGGGTTTGTAGGCCATAACTGGGCAAAATCTCTCAAAGTCTTCAGTCTTATTTCAGTATTGGGACTGTAGGTAAACCATCGCTTGGGAGAACAGCCATGTTCTATAAAGATCTGTTTTATATCGAGTTTATTGAACATAGTATGTATGTCTATATGTGTAAGATCTGCCCAGAAGGCTATATTTATATGATTTTTTTTCTTAAGTTTTCCCATTTCCTCCCGCAGTTCCTCATCTTTTTTATTCAGGTGAATAAATTCTCCTCCGTAATTATTCCTGAGAAAATCATACTGAGAATAGAGATATTCTTCTCTACCTGCAGGAAGTATATAGGTAATATGATATTTCATTTCTAGCTTTCAGCTTTCACCCGTCAGCTTTTATTCTCCTGTTCATTGATTATACCCGTCACGCGTTACCCCGTCACGCGTTACGATTTTATTAATTGAATGGATAGATTACCTTTGAGTTCTTTAACTCCTTTCGGAGAGGTATTTTCAGTATGTTTGATATCAAGACTGTTATTTGAAGCAGTATTTTCCAGGCTTTTCCCGACATAGAATAAGGGGGGATTGTACTCACTGGAATTAATAGTATTTCCCATAGATTTTATTTTCCCGATAGTTTCAGGAAATTTATCTATTATATATTTATCCCCTTCTTTTTTTCCTGTAAAAGTGAATTCATATTCGGTTTTGTCCCATGCGAATCCTATTTTTGCTCCGTCACCGAAAGCCAGTTCTGCCACCTCTTTTTTCGGAAGTAGAATTTTACCTTTCCCTGAAAGGGTATTATCTTTGTATACTTCCATAGATACGTCTTTAAATTCCATATCCCATCCCGTTTTTACAGGAAAATCTTCAAGAATCATCTCATATTTGCCATTGCCGCTGCCTGTCCAGGTTTCTATTTTTTCCTTTACTTCCGTTGCCACAGTAGCAGCAGGTTCAGGTGTTTTCTCTTCTGTTACAACAGTTTTTTCCATTACAGGCGACGGACTGGCAGTCTCATCAGCCTTCTTCTGGCATCCAATAGATAAGGCAATGATTAATATTAGCAGTAACGATAGAATTTTTTTCATGATTTTTTCCTCCCATTAATTATTTTTGAGAATATTCGTTAAATCATATTCTTTTTCCTTCACAATTATTATATCACAGGTTTTTTATATGAAATACACTATAAAATTATCTGGCCATGTTAATACAGGTATTTCAATTTTCTTGAAGAATTTATATATTACTTCATTTCCTCGCGTCACGCGTCACGCGTCACGCGTCACGAAAAATTATGAACAATACATATGCCCGGGTTATAACAGATATTGATTTAAAGGAAAATTCCCATTCCTATACATATCTTGTGCCGGATGACATGATTGATACGGTATGTCCCGGCATGACTGTTCTTGTCCCTTTCGGCAGGAGAAATGTTATAGGGTATGTAATAGAAATTTTTTCTTCCGCCAATCATGTTGGGCCATATCAAATAAAACCTCTGTTAAAGGTTTTTACCGGTGAAGTATGGATAAATGAGGAACTCCTCTCTCTTGCCGGATGGATGGCAGATTATTATATGTGTTCCCTTACATCTGTTCTTAAATGTATATTTCCCTGCGGAATAAGAAGAAAAAAAGCTCTTGAGATAACAGTCAACATGGGGGCAGAAAATTTTGCCAGTTCCATTAAATCAAAGGAATTACTCTCTGTGTTTCAGATTATTCTCACATATAAAAGCCTGTCTTTATCTGAACTTTCAGGCCATACAAAAATCCCTCACGAAGAACTTAAAGGATTTTTAAACACTCTTAAAAAGTCGGGACATATAACTTTGAGTGAAAATTATCTGCCTCCTGCAACAAAAGCTAAAATTATCCACCTTGTGAGCCTTAATGTGGAAGACAGTGTTATAGAAAAACTTGAAAAATCAAAAAGAACTAAAAATCAGGCTCTTATACTTAAATTTCTTAAAGACCATAATAATAAATTTACCCTTACGGAAGTCGCTGAAAAAACTGCTATGAGTCTCTCTACTGTAAGGATTTTAAAGGAAAAAGGCTATATTACCCTGAAAGAAGTTGAAGTAAAAAGAAATCCTGTTACAGAAGAAGTAATTTCGGAGACAAATAATTTTATCCTTACAGAGGAACAGAAAAAGGCTCTGTCGGCTATTTCTATGAGTCTTAAAGAAAAAAAATATGAGCCATGTTTGCTCTACGGCATAACAGGAAGCGGTAAAACAGAGGTTTATCTTCAATCTATTTCATACTGCCTGTCTCTTGGCCGTCAGTCTATCATGTTAGTTCCTGAAATTTCCCTCACGCCTCAGACGGTGGAAAGATTTTATAATCGTTTCGGAGATAAAGTGGCTTTACTTCACAGCAGATTGTCCGAAGGAGAAAGATATGATGAGTGGAGAAGGCTCAGAGACGGTGAAGCCTCTGTTGCCATAGGTACGAGATCCGCTCTTTTTGCTCCTGTTCCCGAGCTGGGTCTCATAGTTATAGATGAAGAACATGAAAATTCCTATAAACAGGATTCTATTCCCAGGTATCATGCAAGAGAAGTGGCTATGGAAAGGGCAAAACTTACAGGTTCTGTTGTCATACTGGGCAGTGCCACACCTTCAATAGAAACTTTCTATATGGCGAAAGAAAATAAAATAAGACTTTTCTCTTTACCTTTTCGTGTGGAACAGAGGAAATTACCTTCTGTTGAGATTATAAATATGAGTGAAGAACTTAAAGAGGGCAATAAAACTATTTTCAGTTATTCCCTTCAGAGAGCTATATGGGAGTGTCTTCAGAAGAATGAAAAGATAATGCTTTTCCTGAATAGAAGAGGCTATTCTTCTTTTATACTCTGCCGTGATTGCGGCCATGTATTGAAATGTAAATTCTGTGCCGTTTCTCTTAATTATCACAGTGACAGAAGGTCTCTTACATGTCATTACTGTAATTATGAGGAATTACTGCCTCCATGTTGTCCTTCATGTAAGAGCAGACGTATTAAATATTTTGGAGTCGGCACACAGAAGGTTGAAGGTGAAGTAAACAAATTTTTCCCCGATGCAAAAACTATAAGGATGGACAGTGACACAACTGTAAAGAAAGGCTCTCATAAACTATTACTGGAAAGGTTTTTAAAAGAAGACAGGACTATTTTAATAGGTACACAGATGATTGCAAAGGGACTGGATTTTCCCGAAGTAACCCTTGTAGGCATAATAACTGCCGATACTGCAATCAATCTTCCTGACTTTCGGGCAGGAGAAAGAACTTTCCAACTGCTTACACAGGTTTCGGGAAGGGCAGGCAGGGGAGAACTGCCGGGAAGAGTGATACTTCAGACTTATGCTCCGGAACATGCCGGCGTTATCGCTGCCGGTAAACATGATTTCCAGTCTTTCTATGAGAAAGAAATACTGGAAAGAAAAGAACTTGGATACCCTCCTTTTGAAACTATAATAAGAGTAGTTTTTGCCGGTAAAGATGAAAGAACTGTGAGGATGACATCTGAAGATATGGCTCTGTGTCTGAGAAAATTACTGACTCCGTCGGAAGGACTTGTCCTTGGCCCTTCAGAAGCACCTCTTGCAAAAATTAAAGATATGTACAGATGGCATTTTATTTTAAAAGGAGAAAATTCTGAAATACTTCGTAATATACTGAGAAAAACATTCAGTAATGTTTCTCTTAATAA
>DAIOEN010000289.1:0-1789 GCA_036746235.1 Vulcanimicrobiota bacterium
ATGGGAGCAAATCTTATCTCCAGATATCTTACATTTTCTTTTGCCGCATCTTCACATAATTCAAAGGCAATTCTCTCTAGCGAGTCAGGTTCCTGCATTACAGAGCTTGTTATCTCAAAGGCCTTTAAATACTCTACAAGAGATTTTTCTTTTTGAAACATCATATCGTCTTTAACAACCATCTGTGCGATTTTATCTTTATCAATAGGATAGGCTATACCCTGTTTCTGTATTAGCTCTATGATAGTCTCAAGCCTGAGTCCTCCGTCAAGATGACAGTGTAAATCAGTCTTTGGAAGTGCAAGAATCTGGTCATAAAGGGGATCACTGATCATATTTTTTAAAAATTCTTTTGTTTGTTCTTCTGTCATAATAATTCTCCTAACATAGTTTATTTATAGTATACTTCATAATTTCATTAAAATAAAGAGTGAATTTATATGAGAATCGTGACGCGTGACGCGTGACGGGAGTACAGGTTCTCATTCTTCGTTGTGACCGGACTGTCGTGGTGAGCGGTGATAAATCAGCGCTCACCGTTTACCTGCTTCTTTTTCTTCAGAGATGCAGGTGTTAAATTATACTCTGCATCTGCCACTTCATCTTTAATATAGGTAATCTTTGAAGCGGCATTATAAAGGTCATTATAGGTGCCTCCGTTTTCCGCATAGGCATTTAAATCACTGATGACATTATTCAGATCATTCTGCCACCAGTGGTAAGTTACAGTATCGAGTGACGGCATAAGCTCATCTCTTATATATCTGATATCATACTGAATATCACTGTAGTAATCTACATAGTTTTTCACGTCCTCACCGTAATAGGCTTTATCTGCCTGTGAATAAATATCATAGTATAAATTATTCAAACTTGATTTTATTACTTTCAGGCGTTCATAATCTTCATTGCCACCGGGAACAGGAGTCGGAGTCGTTCCGGGGACAGGTGTTACATAGGGGACATAAGAGCCCAGTGTTATAAAGGCTGGTTCTACTTTCACAGTCTGACCTGACATAACAGTGGCTTTGACATAATAATAAGAATATATATCTGCATCTGCCGGTATCGTGAGATTCACTGGAGTCGAAGGTATGGAAACATTTCCTATGGAAGGAATGTTTGCAGTACCTCCTGAAGAGGTAACAGTATTTATAACAAGCTCTTCACCTGTATAAAGGTTCTCCTTTACCAGATCGAATTTTATGCCTGTGTACTGTAAATTTACAGATTCATTACCGATGTTTATAATACCTACCTGTGCTTTAATGGTTTCGCCGGGATCATAGGCCGGTTCATCGGTATATACCATAGCATTAAGAGAAGATGACACTTCCGATGAAACAGTAAAATCCTGTCTTACAGCACCCTGAACAGATAGATTTGTCTGAGCCGCAGTCTGGCCGTAGTGAACACTTACCTTTAAATTATAAGCTCCGTAAGGTAAATCATAGAGCTTATAATACCCCTGAGCATCTGTCATGGCCATAGAATAGGAATAATTTCCTGAAGAACTTTCTGCTTCAACAATAGCATATAACACAGGGCTTCCTGCCAGATTTTTCACATATCCATCTACCGTGCCGACACTGTTACCTGAAACAACAGTCAGATTTAAGGATAAAGTCCTGTTATTAACTGTGGCAGTAATCTGTCCTGTCCCGGCAGAAGATGCCGTAAAGAAACCGGGAAGAATAGAAAAATAACCGGCTTCATTATTACTGACTGCCCAGGTAATTTCATCTGAAACAGTATACCATTTAGACCCTGATTTACCTGCCACATAAAA
>DAIOEN010000289.1:1889-7540 GCA_036746235.1 Vulcanimicrobiota bacterium
TAATTTCATCTGAAACAGTATACCATTTAGACCCTGATTTACCTGCCACATAAAACGTTTCGACATCACCGGCTTTCATTGTCCAGCTGGCAGCAGTGTCATCATAAGGCGGAATTATTCTTAAATCTGTAAGCCCGGAAGCAGGCATAGAACCTTCCAGAACGGGATAACTCGCAGGTGGTATGGAAGGAGATTCTACAATTAAATCAATATTATTTAAATTACCTGTTTCAGACAGAGTTGTACCGAAATTGAAATATCCCGAACTATCTGTCCTCTGAATGAGAGAAGGATTTTTTGCATACCTTACAGTAACTCCCTGTGCAGGAGTAAACCCTGCAGGAGGATTGCTGTTACTGGCCAGAATTATTATCTGGGAAGATGAATTTTTATAAACATAACCGCTTTTCCCCAGACCATTACCGGGAGATGTTCCCGGCTGTGTCGGAGTTGACTGGATAACTGCTGTAGGATTTACAACAGGATTTACCGTCCCCCCTCCTCCGCCGCCGCAACCGGCAATAAAACATAAAACAAGCAAAAAACTTATAAAATATAAAGCTCTGTAATTAATAACAATCGCCTCCCTGAAGAATATGGAATGAAATTTGCAAGTAATATTATATCATAAAAAAATGTGATGGTGAAGAGTGAAAAGTGAAGGGTGAATAGTGAAAAATATTATATGAAATAGAATTTTATTAATTGTCTCTTTCCTCGCGTCACGATTTAATATATTTGAGATAGTTATTTAATTTTCGTTCATATATAGATTACTCTTCACGGGTCACTATTTTTTGTTGCTTTTACGGGATAATATGTTATAATTTTATTGAAATCATTTTATGGAGGTATATTTTTATGTTAAAACTTTTCAAAAGTCTCTTAATAGCTGGTTCGGTTCTTGTAAGAATGTCTTTAAGAAAGAAGTATTTTTCTGTTATTACAATTCTTTTAATTACAAATCTTTTATTTTTTGGACTCTATATGTACAGTTCTATGGTACACAGTCAAAAAACTATATCTACTCAGAAAATATTATGTGACGAATTTATTACAGACAGTACAACTGACATGAAATTACGGGCCTATCCTTCTATAAGTCCTGACGGACGGTATATAGCCTATAATAATATTACTGTAGAAGGAAGAGATATTAAAGATGTAGAGATAGCCATGTATGACAGAAAAGAAGGTAAACCTGTTGAACTTCCCGGTATCCACGGCAAAGGATGGGATCTTTCACCGTCTTTAAGCGGAGACGGACGTTTTCTGGTTTTTCAATCAAACAGGACAGGAAAACATTTCTGGAATATTTACCTCTATGATACAAAAGAAAAGAAGTTTGTCGATGTTCCCGGTTTAAACAGCTTCCTCCCTGATATAAATCCTTCTATAAGCGCCGACGGTAATTTCATTACCTTTGCTTCCGTAAGAACTGCAAGATTAGAAATATATTTATATGACAGAAACCAGAGAAAGGTTACTCCTGTACCTGCATTTTAAAAGATTATGACGCGTAAAGTATTATGCTTTACGCGTCTTGTGAATTCCAGAGAAGGTGACTATAGTGAAAATCGGTTTTTATTTATTACTTATTACAGCTACAATTTCTTTCTTTACGATGTTTGCCTTACAGGAATCGGCATATTCGGAAGAAGAAAAGCGAAAATTAATTAAAATCATCATATCTGCAGGAAAACTCTGGGGGGAAAATGATGCAAAAATAATCCACCTGGGAAACGGTATTAAAATAGAACAGGCAGGAATGGCTTTAAATGCTCAGGAAGGAGTTTATTATACTGACAGCAAGGTTATTGAAATTACCGGCAATGTTAATTTTACAAGGCCCGGTTCAAAAATAAGAGGAGATAAGGTTGTAGTATATCCTGACAGACAGTTCGGAGCATGGCAGGGACATGTGGAGTTTCTGCAGGAAAAAGGCTCTACTACGCCGGGAAAGGATAAAATGAATAAAGCCTTTAAAGAAGGATCTGTCCGATTAACCTGTAATGCTCTTGAATTTTACTGGGGTACCGGTACTATGGCCATAGCAAAAGGTAATGTTACGGCAAATCAGAAAGACAAATATCTCTACAGTGATGTAGTAACCTATACGGAAAAACCGCAGAAACTTCTTCTGGAAGGTAATATCAGACTCGGAAATGAAAAAGGGGTAAGCATGAGCTGTGACAGACTCACACTTTATATAGAAGAAGAAAGAATTCATGCAGAAGGTCTGCCATATCAGGGCGGCTTGCTTCAAATAGAATTGCCTCTTAAGAAAGTGAAAAGTGAAGAGTGAAGGGGAAGAGGGGATTACCCGGACCACGCATCACACTTCACGCATCACAAATTTTAAAATCTACTTCTTATCATCAGTTGATTTCTTATCGTCAGTCGTTGTGTTATCATTCTTAATGTCTTTTGTTTTATCAGTTTTAGCAAGCATTCCCATGGATTTTTTCAGACTTATTTTAGCCATTTCATAGTCATATATAGCCTGCAGGTAATTTGTTTTTGCAGAAGTAAGCGATGTCTGTGTATCCAGTACTTCCTGAATATTTGCGACTCCTCCTTTGTAACGGAGGTCTGCCATTCTTTTACTTTCTTCTGCACTGGCAACAGTTTTTTCTGCCACATCTATTCTCTTGAGAGCTTCAGCCATATTCAGATAAGACTGTTTCACGTCCAGTTCTACCGACTGATAGGTAAGAACTTTTTGATCATTCATCTGGCTTAACTGTTCTTCAGCCTTTTCTATTCTTGCTTTTATAGAACCTCCATGAAATATGGGTACAGAAGCTCCCACTGTAAGGCTCCATGTATTGGGAGGCTGTGTAAGAGTATCATTCTGGGAATAATAATAGGCATTCAGATTAACTGACGGATATCGTTCACCCTTTGCATATTGTATTTTTTCTTCCGCAATGGATAACAAATTGTCTACCTGAAGTATTTCCGGCCTGTTCTTAAAAGCATAATCCAGGCTCTTTTGATAGTCAACACTCCACGGTGTATATGATAGAAAGCTTCTTATATTTACAGGTGTAGAAAGGTCTATCCCCAGGGCATTGTTAAAAGTAGCCTTTGACAGATCTATGTTATTACTGGCTGTTATATATTTTTCCTGGGCACTGGCAAGATCGACTTCAACACGCAAAACATCATATTTCGGCACAGATCCCTGTTTGTACATCTTCTGGGTCCGTTCCAGCTCTGTTTTATATTGTGTTACAGTTTCCTCTGCAAGAGCCATATTTGAATTTGCGAGAAGCACATTATAATAGGTTTTATTTACATTATATAATACATCCTGTTTTGTTGTATCATACTGGTAGGTTACATCAAGGAAATTCAGTTTGGACAGTTCATAAGATGTAATGAGTCTGTAATCAAAGAGCATCTGAGTAAGAGATGCATAAACTTTGTAATTGTTTTCATCCTGAAAATTTCCTTTAATGCCGAGTTGTTCAAGATTGAGGGTAGATATATTCCCTGTTCTTGTATAATTTACTCCTGCATCAAGCTGGGGAAGCATGGAACCTCTTGTTTCACTTATGGTTCTGTCTGCTTCCTTTACTTTACTGTCCGCTTTCTTCATATTCGGATTTTCTTTGAGAGCTATATTCATACTTTCTTCAAGAGTCATTTCTTTTTCTTCCGATAAAGCCATTAACGCAGTCAATATTATCAAAGACAATATTAACATTACAGTAATTATTTTACATGTCATTTATTTAAAGCCTCCTTCTCCATTACCACCTGGCATTGGCATCGTATTTTACCCTTGAGTCGCCAGGCATGCCGGGCTTTGCTTCACCTTTTGAATTGTCTTTTAAATAAACCTTGAGTCCGAAAACAAGTTTGACTCTCTGAGCTTTTGTTTCTACATTTTTCGGAGTAAATTCTGCCTGCTGGTTTATCTCTTTTACAGTAGCTTCAAAATATTTATCTTTATAAGCATCCAGGTAAATGCGTGCTTCATCACCGAGTTTTATTTTTCCTACCAGTTCATTCGGTATGTAGGCTTTCATATAAAGGAGATTATAATTGACCATCGTAAAAACAACTCCTCCCGGTGTTAAAACCTCACCTGGTTCCGAAACTTTCGTAAGAATTACTCCGTCAGAGGGAGCATAAATCTTTGTATCCTCAAGGTCCGCTGTGGCCGACATCAGAACTGCTTCATAGGCCTTCAGAGATCCTTCGGCACTTTTTACCTCATCGAGAGCTGCATTATAGGAAGCAAGAGCACCGCGGCGATTATCTTCGGCAACCCTGACCTGTAAACTGGCTTCCTGTGCCTTTGCCTGAGCCTGTCCCATCTGTGCCAGAGATGTCTGATACTGGGCGCTGTAAACATCAACCATTGAGTAGGCACTGGCTTCTTTTGCCTTTGCGCTTACTACATTTACATTGGCTGACTTTTCATTTGCTTTTGCACTGTCGAAATTTGCATATGATGTTTCAAGCTGTTTTTCATTTATAGAAACAGTGTAAGCACTGGTTCTGGCATAATTGAGTGTTTCTTCCGCCGATTCAAGCTGTTTTTGCGAAGCATTGACCTGTTCAAGAGCAGATTTATAGGAAGCTTCTGCCTGATCAAAGGCACTTTTTGATATGACTTCTTCTTTATAGAGATTGGTATTTCTGTCAAATTCATTTCTCTGATAATCATAATTGGCCTGAGCCTGGGCAAGGGTAGCCTTTGCAGCTGCCACCTTCGCCTCTGCATCCTTTATCTGTGCGTCTGACTGTTTTCTTGTCTGTGAAAGGCTGAGATCTGATTTGCTTATATCTTTTTCGCTTACTGTTGTATTGCTCTTTGCCACATCCAGTTGAGCCTTTGATACATCCACGCCGGCACTTGCTTCTTTTGCCTGGTAAACCGAATAGCTTTTATTAGCACTGGCTTCATTTATATTTGAAGCGGCGATGGTCACACCTTCCATGGCATCTGCATATTGTGCCTGCGCCACTTCTACATTGCTTTCCGCCTGCCTCAGATTTGCTTCCTGTATTTTTGCATTGTTCTTTGCCTTTTCCAGTTGCTTTTTTGCTACATCCACATTGGCTTCCGCCTGTTTTACAGATGCCATAATCTGTTCCGATGAAAGTTTTGCAAGTACCTGACCTTTCTTTACAATACTTCCTTCATCTACGAGCAGTTCCATTACTTTGCCCGATATCTTTGTTCCAACCTTTGATTCGTCACCTTCTATCCTTCCGTTACAGTCGATAAAGCCTGGAGGTGCTTTTTTCTCACAGGAACATAGAAGAAAGGACATGATAAAACATACAAATAACATTTTCCATTTCATAAAAATTACACCCTCTCTATTTTTTTTATATATAAATTTTTTATTTTAAAATTTTTAAATTATTTAGATAAGTTGCTTCTACATAATTTTCATCTAAAGTCTTATTTTATGCCATTAAAAATGAAATTTCCTATACCTTTAAATTCACGATTTATTATTTTGCTTTTTCCAGACTGTCTCTGAACCTGCTTGCACTGTAGAAAAATAATATAAGACCAAGAACAAGTAGTATGGAAATCTGTTTCACAAGCTCACTGGGTCCTGCTCCTTTAAAAACTATTGCAAGGGCTATTTCTATATACCATCTTAAAGGAAATAAATATGCCA
>DAIOEN010000290.1:0-7476 GCA_036746235.1 Vulcanimicrobiota bacterium
CTCTGCTGTCACGTTTTACTCCTTCCTGCCTGAGAAAATGTGCCAGTTTATTCGCTTTTTCATTTAATTCCCTGTAAGTAAGTTTTTCATCTTTATAAACAACGGCAATTCTGTCAGGATATAATTCTGCCGTTTTCTCTATCAATTCATGAATTGTTTTTTCCTCCGGCACATCATAATAAGTATCATTAAAAGTATTTAAAAGCCGATTTTTCTCGTCTTCAGGAATTATATCTATGTTTTTCAGAAGCTCTTCAGGATGTTCAACGATCCATTTCAAAGCAGATGCAATATGGGAAGCAAGATTTTTTATTACATCTTCTGTAAAGCAGTCTCCGTCATAGGAAATATTTATGGACAGTTCTTTTGCCGGCACAACGACTATATTCAGAGGATAACTGGATGTACCGTAATGTTTCATATCCTTCATAGCCGTAATTTCCTCGGAGAAGGGGAAATTTTCAAATACAAAAAGGCTGTAAAAAAGGGCTTCTCCCGGAGGTATACTGCTCATAGCCTGAACTTCGCTCAGAGAGATATGGCTTAAATTACTGCCGTCCTGTATAACATTATGAATATGTTTCAGATTATAACGTACTGTTTCGTTATGATTCAACCTTACCCTGAGAGGAATGGTATTTATAAAGAGTCCTATCATCTGTTCCACTCCGGGAAGTTCGGCAGGTCTTCCAGAAACAGGGATGCCGTATAATATATCGTCAGAACCGCTGTATATGGAAAGAACGGAAGACCAGGCCAGTTGTAAAAGGGCATTAAGCGTTACCTCACCGGAACTGGCAAATTTCTGACATACTTCGAGAAAACTTTCAGGAAGTTTATAAATATATTCTCCCGGTTTTTCAACAGCTTTATGAATATCCGGACGGGAATAATTTACCGTAAGAGGAGTGGGAGATGAAAAATCTGAAATAACATGTTTCCAGTAATCAACAAGTCTTTCTTTATCCTGGAGAGAAAGCCATTTTATATAAGTTTCAAATGAGCCCGGAGGTACAAAAGAAAATTTTTCTTTCTTTACAATAGAGTTATATCTTCTTTGTAATTCCATAAGTATTAAAGGCATGGACCATCCGTCTAAAATGATATGATGATAACTCCACAGAAATCTGTATTTACAATCGTCTATGATGAAGAGGTAAAGAGAACCGGCAGGAGGAGTCTTAAGATCGGAAATAGAACGTCTTGCTTTTTCAACTGTATTCTCGATTATTTTTTCCTGTTCTTCCCTGTCTTTTTCCCTTAAATCCACTGTATGCCACGGAAGAGAAACATGTCTGTAAACTACCTGAAAGGGTTTTCTCCCTTCTTCCCATATAAAACCTGCCCTGAAAGTGCTGTGGGCAGAAAATATACCGTTCCATGCTTCTTTTAATGCTTCTATATCCGTTTCTTCGTCATAAATCCAGGAAACCTGTGTGCAGTAATGGAAAGAATCTGGAGCAGAGAGTGCATAAAACAGAAATCCTTCCTGAAGAGGTGAAAGGCCGTAGATGGCTTCAACAGACGAAGGATCTGTTATACTGTCAAGAAAATACTGAGACACGTCGGCAAGAGGAAAATCTGATGGAATAAAATGTTTTCTACCGGGTTCAATACCCTGTAAGGTATAGTCTTCACAGAATTTAATCTTTTCTTTGTCCAGTAAACTTCTATCAGCTTCCTCCGATATTTCGGCAATAGTGGGATGGCGAAGGAGGGTGGACGCCGTAATATTTATGCCTTCACTTTTTGCCCTGGCAACTACCTGAATACTCATAATAGAATCTCCGCCGAGCCTGAAGAAATTATCATAAATGCCGACTCTGTCACATTTAAGAACTTTTTTCCATATTCTCGCAAGGATTTCTTCCCTGTCATTCCTCGGTGCAACATAGGTCTCATGAGATGCAAGGTCACTCTCCTGAGGTTCGGGAAGAGATTTTCTGTCTACTTTTCCATGAGCCGTAACAGGAATCATGTCGATTTTTATAAAACACGACGGAATCATATAATCGGGCAGGAACTGTGAAAGTTTTTTCTGTAATTCAGAGGATTTCAGTTTTATGTCACTTATGTAATAACCACAGAGATATTTATTTCCCTGTTTATCACTCCTGTCTATTACTACTGCATCTCTTACGGGCTCTACCTTCTTAAGAGCTTCTTCTATTTCACCGAGTTCAATGCGGAAACCCCTTATCTTTACCTGAGCATCGATTCTTCCAAGGAATTCAATATTCCCGTCAGGTAACCACCGGGCAAGGTCTCCTGTTCGATACATTCTTTTACCTGGCTCAATCGGATTTTCTACAAATTTCTCTTTCGTAAGGTCCGGCCTGTTCAGATATCCTCTTGCCATACCGGGGCCCGATATACACAGTTCTCCCGGCACACAGAGAGGAGTCATACGGTTAAATTTATCCAGAATATAAACTGTCGCATTATAGACAGGTTTTCCTATGGGGATATTTTCATAATATTTATCTATTAAAAAACTCGTCGTACATACAGTATATTCCGTAGGGCCGTAATTATTTACAACAGCATAATTTTTCTTCTTAAAAGACCTCAGTTTATCTCCACCTGTGTCGAGCCATCTCAGGCTCTTATTTTCAAACATTTCTATAAACTGTTCCGTAAACTGGGTGGGGAGAAAACTTACCGTTATATTATTCTCTTCATAATAAGTGTTTAACTCTGACGGAGAAAGCCTTATGTCTTCACCTATTACATGGAGTGAAGCACCTGATATGAGAGCCGGGAATATTTCCCATACAGATGCATCAAAACCGAAAGACGCATATTTTGTCATACTGTCTTTCTCGCTTAACTGACGGGTATGTTTATACCAGAAACACATATTTACAAGAGAACGGTGTTCTATCATCACACCTTTAGGCTGACCGGTAGAACCTGACGTATAAATTATATAGGCAAGATCTTTTGATGTGTTGATTACCGGCAGATTTTCACATGATCCCGTATAAAGTGAAGAATCTGTTATATCCACCACTTTAACGGAAGGTTTTATCTTTTCAGCCAGATGAGGATCTGTGATTAACAGAAGAGAATTGCTGTCAGAGATTATATATTTTATCCTGTCTGTCGGATATTCGGGATCTATCGGAACATAACATCCTCCTGCTTTCACTGCTGCAAGAACGCTTACAATCATATGGCACGAACGATCCATAAGTATGGCCACCCTGGTGTCACGGGTTACTCCTTCCCGTCTCAACACCTGAGCCATCTTATTAGCTCTTTCATTCAGTTCCCTGTAAGAAAGTTTTTCATTTTTATAGACTACAGCAATTTTTTCTGAATTTAATTCTACCTGTTTTTCTATCAATTCCTGAATTGTTGTATCCTGCGGAACTTCGAAGTAAGTATCGTTAAATGTTTTTAGAATCAGGTTCTTTTCTCTTTCAGAAAGTATATCCATATTTTTCAGCGGCTCTTCCGAATTACGAACTATCCATTTGAGAGCAGATTCTATATGATAAATCATAAGCTCTATTGCATGTTCACTGAAGCAATCTCCGTCATAAAGAACCTG
Organism: Vulcanimicrobiota bacterium; assembly: GCA_036746235.1. Lineage (GTDB taxonomy): Bacteria > Vulcanimicrobiota > SpSt-956 > SpSt-956 > JAKJGF01 > CALARM01. The sequence continues at coordinate 3,557 of DAIOEN010000290.1, forward strand.
TATGGTAAGTCCTTTGCCGGGCACAATAATTAAATTCAGAGGATAGGTGGTTTTCTGATAAGCCTTTAAATCCTTTACCGATACGGCGGGATTTTCGTAGTAATTCTGATGGAATGGAAAATTTTCAAAAACATAAAGACTGTAAAAAAGTGTTTCTCCCGGAGGGATATCAGAGAGAGGCTGAAGTTTATTCAGCGATATATGGCTGAAATTATTACACTCCTGTATGGCATTCTGAATATGTTTAAGATTATACATTACCGGTTCCGAAGATGTGAGTTTTACTCTGAAGGGGATGGTATTTATAAAGAGTCCCATCATATTTTCCACGCCATCCAGTTCAGGAGGCCTTCCTGAAACTGTAGATCCGAAAAGTATATCATCAAGTCCGCTGTAGCATGACAGTACGGCAGACCATGCCAGTTGGAACAGAGCATTCATTGTTACCCTCTTAGAGCGGGCAAAGTCCTGGCATTCGGCCATGAAATCTTCTGAAATATTATGTATTCGTTCTTTCATATCTTCAATGGGTTTATGAATATCCAGACGGGAATGGTTTATTGTAAGAGGAGTGGGAACGGAAAAATCTGAAAGAGTATTTTTCCAGTAATCTGTAATATGGTCTTCATCCTGTGCGGAAAGCCATTTTATATATGCTTCAAAAGGTTTTGCTTTTTTGCAATGAAATGTTTCTTTATGTACAATGGCTTCATATCTTCCGTAGAGCTCTTTTAAAATTAATGGCAGTGACCATCCGTCCAGAATGATATGGTGATGGGTCCATATAAACCTGTATTCACCTGTACCGGTAGTGATCAGATAAAAAGAACTGAGAGGCGGTTTATTCAGATTAAATCCATGAAGCCTTTCGTTTATTCTGATATGTTCTATTTCTTTTTCCTGCATGTCCCTCTCTATTCCGCTGAGATCGACTGTATGCCACGGAAGGGGAACTTCTCTGTAAACTATCTGAATAGGTATGTCGTTTTCCTGCCATATAAAACCTGTACGAAAAGGAGGATGAGCGGATAAAATCTCATTCCATGCCTCTTTCAGTGCATCTCCATGAAGGTCTCCTTCATAGGTCCAGCACATCTGTGTGCAGTACAGATCCGAATCGGGAGATGCCATGGAGTGAAAGAGGAGCCCTTCCTGAAGGGGTGAAAGCCCGTAAACAGCTTCAACGGAAGAAGGATCAATATTTTCAGGTAACAGTGCAGATATCTCAGAAACTGCTTCCTCTTTTTCCTCTATAAGAGGTTTTTTCAAAGATAGAACCCCCTGAAGAGAGAGAAGCTGTGAAATGGTAGGGTAAGACTGGAGTTGTCCCGCAGAAATATTAATACCTGCCTCTCTTGCCCTTGCCACTGCCTGGATACTGGTAATAGAATCTCCTCCGAGACTGAAGAAATCGTCATGAATCCCTACGGAACCGCATTTCAGGATATCGTCCCATATTTTTGCCATAAACAGTTCTTCTTCTGTCTCAGGTGCGACATAGCCGGCAGTCAAAGAACTTTTATCCGGCACAGGAAGAGCTTTTGTATCTATTTTTCCGTTAGGTGTGAGAGGAATTCTGTCTATTTTCATCACATGACGGGGAATCATATAATCGGGAAGATTTCTGGCGAGATCTCTTTTTAATGTTTCTGTATCCAAATCTTCATCTGAAATATAATATCCGCACAGATAGGGTCTGTTATTTTCATCCATATGATCCGCTACGACTGCATCTTTAATCATGGCAAAACTTTTCATGGCCTGTTCAATCTCTGCAAGTTCTATTCTAAAGCCTCTTATTTTTACCTGTCTGTCTATTCTTCCCAGGAATTCAAGGTTCCCGTCAGGAAGCCATCTTGCAAGGTCTCCTGTTTTATACATCTTCTTCCCTGGCTCAAAGGGATTATTTACGAATTTCTGTTCAGTAAGATCTTTTCTGTTAAGGTATCCCCTTGAGAGGCCATAGCCTGAAATACATAGTTCTCCCGGAACTCCTACGGGCTGGAGGTTCTCGAAAGAGTCTGTTATATAGACAGAGGTGTTACAGGCAGGTTTACCTATGGGAATATTTTCATAATATTTATCAATGATAAAGGAACTTGTTTCCACTGTGTATTCTGTCGGGCCGTAACCATTATATACTTTATATCTCTGAGGAATGAAACTTTTTAATTTTTCACCTGCTATTACAATCCATTTAAGAGATTGATTTTCCGTAAGGGCCATAAACTGTTCTCCGAACTGTGTGGGAAGAAGGGCACCGGTAATATTATGTTCTTCGTAATATTCATTCAACTGGGAAGGTGAAAGTCTTATTGATTTCGGAATAATATGAATTGCTGCACCGGACAATAGAGAAGGAAAGATTTCCACTACGGAAGCATCAAAGGCAGGAGCCATATATTTCGACGTATTATCTTTTTCCGTTATGATGCGGCTGTTTATAAAATAGACGGAGAGATTGAGAAGAGAATGGTTTTCTATCATCACACCTTTAGGTTTTCCTGTAGTTCCCGATGTATAAATGACATAGACAAGATCATGAGAAGAGTTTATTTTTTCAGGATTTCCTTTATTTCCCCTTAATAAATTCCTCTCTTCAAGATCATAGATTTTCCCGTCAAAGGTAAATTTATTATAAAAACTTCTTTTAGTGATAAGGAATTTTGCACCGCTATCGGAGAGCATATAGGAAATTCTATCGGATGGATAGTCAGGATCTATGGGGATATAAAACCCGCCGGCTTTTAACACTCCCAGAATACTTACCATCATTTCAGGAGAGGTTTCCATAAGTATAGCTGCAGGTTCTTCCCTTTTCAGTCCGGCCTCTCTTAACATGGCGGCAATCTGATTGGCCTGTCTGTTTAATTCTCCATAGGTAAGCTTTTGCTCTTCATATACTACTGCCATTTTATCAGGATGAAGTTTTACCTGAGCTTCAAATAATTCCTGAACTGTAATATTTTCCGGTATATCAAAAAAAGTTTTGTTGAATTCTTCAAAGATAATTTTCTCTTCCTGATGGGGACAGATTTTTATCCGGGAAATTTTTTTATGAGGTTCTTTAAGGGCATCGCTCATAAGCTGACAGAGTAAATAATGAGCTCTGTCTATATGTTCTTCATCAAATTTTTCTGTCTGATAGGACCATTCAAGTTCTATATATTTCTTACTGTTTTCCACTTTTTCCAGAAGATGAATTGCTATATCGGATATTTCAGTATCGGGAACAATACGTTCAAGATTTTTTCTTGTGTCTTCCGGAAGAGGAAGACCGGTAAAGGTTATATTCAGCAGGTAATCAGGTTTTACGCCATAGCTTTTCCTCAGTTCTCCAGCCAGAAGATCAAAGGGATATTTCGAATGATTTTTTATAATGTTATTTACATCTTTACCGGTTTTTTCCACCAGACTGTTAAAATCCATATCTTTATCCAGTGTTATTTTAAAAGGAATTGTACTTACAAACATTCCTGTCATTTTCTTCTGATCCGGTGTGGTTCTGTTGTGGTTTCCGCTTCCTATGACTGTTTCGTCTGTAGAAGTAATTCTACCTGTATATATGGCAAGGCAAGAAAGCATGAGTTTAAAGACAGATATTTTATGTTCCATGCAGTAAACATATATTTTTTCATTCACGTCGGCAGGTAATTTAATACACTTATATTTCGAAGAAATATTATCTGATTTTGCTTTTTTTTCTGACAGTTTTACTTCTTCAGGTAAAGGAGAAAGATAATTTAACCAGAATTCCCTGTCTTTTTCAGCCTCTGAAGATTCAAGATATTTTTTTTCATCAGATATAAACCGGATATAGGAAGGATATTCAATTGCTTCAGGCTCCTCACCCTTTTTGAGAAGGTCATAATATTCTTCGATTTCTCTGAACAGGAGATCTACAGTGCCGCCGTCTGAAA
>DAIOEN010000291.1:0-7351 GCA_036746235.1 Vulcanimicrobiota bacterium
CTGCCTGCTACTTGCCTTTATTCTTTTGTCAATGTCCTTCTATAATCTATATTACTATATAATTAGTAATAAGTCAAGTTTATTTTACAAGGTAAGTTAAATAAAGCTAGTGTTTATAAGGGTTTAAGCTATCAAAAAAATAGTTAAAATCATGCAATTTATTTTTTACTTAAAATTGCCTAAAATTAAACTTGACTTTTTCCTAAACAATTGATAATATTATTTTTAGAGAGGTGTTTAAATAATGCTCGAAGAATGGAAAAAGTTACGTGAACAAGGTTTCACATATAAAGCAATAGCTGATAAATATAATGTGTCAAAACAAGCTATTTATGAGGCTCTAGATAAAGCAGGAGTAAAGAGAAAAACTAAATATTCAAAATATTATGAAGAATGGGAAAGGCTTTATCAAAAAGGGTTTAGCACTCAGGAAATTGCCGATCAATATAACTGTAATCAAAAAACAGTTTATCATTACCTCTCAAAAAAACTTATCATAGATGCTGGTGAAGCAGCAACAAAGGGATGGAAGAAAAGAAATAAAATGAAAAACGTAGATAACCCTTAATTTATAAGGTTTATAAAGTTAGTTCATTTTAGTTAAACAATTTTAGGGGATAATGTCGTTAAAGACTACTTTAATGACATTTCGTAAAATTAAAACCCTGTGATTGCAAGGGTTTCTTGCAATCCAGTAAATTATAAAAAATCCATTCTTTGTAAACCACGTAAAAACCAGTAAAATCAAGGCTTTTATGAAAATAACCGACTGAAACTATCAAGAATTTTTTAAATGCAAAAAATTGACCTCAGATTGCATCAACATTATCCTTCAAACCGAGCTCCCTTAAAGCCACCCGGATCTCCTCCAAATTCTGAATATTTACACCGCCATCAGGCTCAAACTCGAAACTCACAGATATTTTAAGACTCTTATTAGCATGATGTTTCCCCAGCACCTTGGCATAAAAATTCATCCACTTCTGAGGAGTAATAGTTCCCTGCCACGCAATTTTTTTTGCCGGAGCTGGTGGAGGCGGAAAATCATTCTCTCCATCTCCATTTCCATCTCCCTCACCATTTTCCAATTCATCCGCTTTTTTCGTAATATTAATATATAAACTCTGTGATATATCGCCACATTTAGCAGTAACAATAAAACTCCCCGGCACATCTCCGGCTTCATATAATCCACTTTCATCTATCGTTCCACCTGTAGCATCCCATACAACATTATCGACGTCAAAAGGATTATTATCCTGATCAAATCCTTTAACTGTAAAACTTCTTTTCTCTCCGGACTCAAGCTTTACATTTTCCGGCCATATAACCAGACTTTCCAGCCTGGGCGGTTCTATCTTTTTTATTGCCGTCTCAGCAGTAACTATAAACATATCCTCAGATATCTCTATATCAGAAACAGATAAACTCTCATCAAAATAAAAAGGCTCATACCTGCCATCAGGAGTTTTACCCACATAACCTATAACTTTATTCATAACTCCCCTTGCAATAGTATCTTTCAAATTTTCAGGATGTAACAGACGCGGAAACTGAGGAGAAGCAAAAAAAGCATCCCTTACAGATTTAGTGCTCCACTCAATAAATGCAGGAGGCCAGTTGCGAACAAGGAAATTAGCCCCTATGGCATCCTCAATATCTCCATCCTGTTTTAACCTGTTTATAATTAGCCCTGTCATATTAGGAGCAGCACTGGAATGAACCAGGCCCAGATCTACAACTCTTAAAGTATTATTCTTTCCAAGAAGTATAATATTTTTATAAGATCTCCAGACACATTCTTTCAGATCACGTAAAGATTTCTTTAGACTTTCAGAAAGTTGCTTTTTCTGAGACTCATCAAGACGCAGTTCTTCAGCTTCATCCTCTATCTCCTGCCAGGCAAGCACTTTACGGGCCTCTTCTTTAAGATTGCTTTCCTGTTCCGCAACAGCCCATATAAGAGCACTTTTAAACGTTCTGGCAGATGTTCCATGCTCCCTGGTCATAGTTTCGATCATAGACATAAGATTTTTATCTTCCATGGAATACTCAGGCGATAAAATAAGAAGAGTCAGAGCAGGTCTATCCTGTATTTCTTTACTTTTTTCCGGGAAATAAATTTTATCTATCCCACCGCCTGCTTCAAATACTTTCTTTATTTCTTCTTTTACTCTCTCCGTAATCTTCTCCGGCTTAATACTGGCACGCCGGTCCGACAGAAGCTTGTTTAAATTCGGCCTTATACTGAATTTATACCTGTTCTTTTCATTCGATAGATAATAACAGGAAGAACTTAAAGCCTCCAGTGATGGTTCAATATTTCCTGTATTTAATGATGGCTCTGCAACAGCAAGCCTTATTTCCGGCACTGTCGCTTCACCTTCTTTAATCTGACCTCCATTGGACTCAAAAAATATAACAGTGGCTATCTTCCTATGAAGTCTTGACTCTTTTATTTCCTTTACAGCTTCATTATCAAGTCTTATAGCATGTGCTTCCGCCTTACCACATATATCAGTAGTAATTGCGGATTCAAGCCTGTTCTCTCCTAATTGTTCAAATATAGGAGCTCTGAATAACGGATCATCTAAAGGAGCTGTTCCAGGACTTATAAGAAGATCTTTATGAGCACCTTTATAGCCTTCCTGATAGGCTTTTGAAACCCAGAGAGCAAGTAATCTTAATACTCCTCTTGTCTGTTGAAATCTGGGAAGTCCCTGCCATTTCCTTTCAAATACACTTAAAACCATAGGATGAAATGGATAGGTATTTGCAAAGACTTCACGGGCATTATCTACAGGAAACCAGCCAGGCACTTCCTGACGGTGTTCAACTATCCAGTCTCCATAAACCCTGCAGATTTCCATAGCATCTTTACTGATATTAACTTTTCCATTGGAAGCTATAGCCTTTAAATTCCATTCGAATAATCTTCTCCTGATAATTTCAGACGTCTCTGACTCTGCAGACATAAATACAGCTTTACCGAGCCTGTCCATAAGTTTTTTTAATCTGTTGAAATCAGCCTGATCTTCACCTGTCATTTCCATTTCAGAAGCAGGTATGGATACAGCTAAAACTACATTATCCTCTCCTCTGGCAACTTCGGAGAGATTTTGCATAAAATTATATAATTGAGCAGCAAGACCGCTTTTACGATTTCTGCTTACATAATTCATAAGTTCATCTATAAGGATGAGACATGGTTTATTTTTAGGAAGTATCTGTCTGATTACATCTCCGGCAGGAGCCATCATTTGTTTCTCATGTTCAGCCAGTAAATTCAGTCCCTCTTTACCTGATAATTGATAGGCAATCTCTCCCCAGGGAGTTTTGCGGACAGGAGCACCATCAGTTCCACCCCGGCCTGTAATAGAATCAAACTCAGTGCCTACAAATACAGCTATATTTGCCTGTGGCACTTTAGTTACACCGGCTTTTTCCATCAATCTGTTTACACCGCTCCAGTTTTTTGCTTTATCACCGTTATTGGCCAGGTGATAAAGAAGGGTAAGTGTATGAGATTTACCGCCTCCGAATTGAGTGGACAGGTTAAATATAGGAGAAGATTCCATTTTTATGCCGTTCAACCGGCGTAATACTTCAGAAGCAAGAGACATTATATTCTGTGTTATATAAGTTCGTTCAAAAAATCGCTCAGGATTTTGATAATCTTCAGGTGCTCTCCCATCACGAACCTGATCCAGATGAACTGCAAATTCAGATGCATCAAGTGGTTTGCCTTCTCTTAAATCTTCTCTCGGTGTAACTACTTTATACCAGGGTTTTAAATTGGACATAGAGGGACTCCTTTCACTCAATAAATAAATTTTTATTTACTTAATTTCTTATCCTCAATTTTTTCCATCCTGTGCCAGCTCTTCTGCATAATCTATAGAAGCCTGTATATCTTCTTTTTTTAATGTAGGATAACTTTTAAGTATTTCATCCTGTGTAACACCTGCAGTAAGATTATCCAGGATAACTGACACCATAATCCTTGTGCCTTTTATGCAGGCTTTTCCATGACATATAGAAGGGTCTGTTAGAATTCTATCTGATAAATCCATATTTTTCATCTGCTTTATTATGCATACATAAGCTTTCCTTTAGCTTCCGGTATATCTCTACCAATTTCTCTGGCAGTTTCTATCCATTCTGTCATAACTACCTGTACATTTTTCATAACTTCATCATATGTTTTACCATCAGCCATACATTCCGGCAATTCCGGCACTTCAGCTATATAAGAATCATCTTCTTCACTCCAATAAATAACTATTTCATATTTCATGCTCAGGCAACTTTCACTTCTACCTTGCTAAATATAAAATTTCTTTCCACAGGTATTTCCTGTCCATCTTCTTTTAACGCTTCAATATGCGACTCAATAGCCTCTTTTATATTCCTGAAAGTTTCTTCAACTGTTTCTCCCTGCGAAAAACAGCCAGGAAGGGCAGGCACTTCGGCCCAGTATCCTCCCTCTTCTGCCGGGTGTAAAATCGCTGTATATTCCATAAACTCATCTCCTTATAATAAATCTAAAAACTCATCTTCACTTAATCCTGCTTTTTTAATAGCAGATTTCAGTAAGCCTACTTTTACATCTCCTTTTTCAGGAATAGTGATAATCAGGCCATTTGGCATTTTTATGTTAACATGATCTCCTTTGCCCCTTCTATAAATACCACCGGCCTTAACAAAGGCTTTTATCGCCTCTATTGCTCTAACTCCTTTAAGCTTTTTCATTAACTAAAATCCAAGTCCTTTCTTCCTTGTCATTACCCCGTCAATCCATCTCTTTTCATCAGTATTAGACGGATATAAAGCTGACATAGCCTGGGCAAGTTTCCAGAAACGAAGATCCTGCCCCACTGCATCCTCCACAAGAAACCTCTTCAGAGCCTCACTTCTGCCGGCACCAAAAAGGAGCATTGCCTGATGAAGCCGATCCATTACCGTATTTCCTGCTTCAGGTCTGGAAATATCTCCTGTATCTCTGTTAATCTCTTCTGTATCAGCCAGCAATTCTTTAAACAGATCCATCTGTTTATCTTTCTTCTTCTTTTGTTTTGGGGCCAGACTGTCATTTTTACCGAATAGAAATCTTGCCCTCTCCGATACAGGAAGAAGCCTTGCTTTATTTCCTTTTATTTCAACAACAGAAGAAAGTTTGTCCATATGTGCTCCAAGTCCCTGGGCAATCTTCCTTGCAGTATCATATTCAAGAACAAATCCTCCTGCAGGTTTCTTTTTACTGCTTTCTGCTTCTTCCTCTTCACTTTCTTCTTCCTCTCCATTACTTTCTACTGATTCAACTTTACCATTACCTGTAGAAAGAGTCCAGAGCCACATAGCAGTAAGACGGCTGTCTTCTTCAAAGCCTGATGCATCGGCATCTTTAAAAATCATATTAAGAGCTTCTTTTGATACAGCAGCCCAGATATGTTCAAGGTATTCTCTTAAAGTGACCACTTCTCCGCTTGCTTTTTCTACCCGGCTATAACGGGAAAATACTTCAAGAGCAGGTCCAAGACAGGCAAATATGGCATCTGCTCCGACTATGCCTTCTGAGGCGAGCCGGGGCATCCATTCATGAATTCTGATAGGTAGTTCCTGTAAGACATCACGCCAGTCTCCTATTACATCAGTTCGAAGTGCACCATCAGGATTTTCACGGGGACGACATACTAGATGAACTGACGAAGCGAGAGCGGCAGAATCTTGTGATCTAAGTCTGCCAGGTCTTTCTGTATCTATTGGCCAGGAACCAGTTATAATCCATCCTGCATCTATCATAGCCTGAAGTTGTGCTTCCCAGCCTGATGTGGATTTATGAGCAAAAACAACAACACCAATACCGTTAGGATTTAAAATTCTTCTTCCTTCTGCCATAGCTTTTGCCATAGTAGCTTCAAAATAATTTTTAGTCATATTTTTTTGCAGGTCAACTACACATTCACCATCTTTTGGAGTTAACTGATTAATAAACAATTTAGAATAATTCTCTTTCAATATTTTACTTAACCATACATAAAAAAAGTCTGATAAATCAGCATAAGGAACAGCATCATAATATGGTGGATCTGTAACTAAAGAATACGCCACTTCATTTGGTAAAGGTAAATTTATAGCTGTAGCCTGTTCTGAAATACCTTCTTTTTTTATTATAGTATTGTGCTGAATCATATCTACTATATCACAAATAACAGGATACCAACCACCTCCAGCATATAACGGAGGTGATTCAACAAAATCCCACATCATTGGTAATGCTTGTCGTCCAAAAGTATATCCTACATTTTCATTTTGGCTTATCCATCTACAAAATGAAGAATTTCGATCACTCTGTTTACTAACAGCTAAAGCTAAAATTCCTTCAATTACGTTAGTAATATTTGTACCTAAATCTTTTTCCATATTTAATCTAGCTTTTTTGATAAGAGATATATATTTAATTATAGTAAATAATTGCCTAATGTTAAAAAAATCTCTAAAAGATGAAATCCCATATTTACGAGTTCTATATCCTCCTCCCTTACTACCTGTTCCATCTAATGGTGTTTCTTCTATAGGTATTAATATAGTATCTGATAAATTATATTTTAATTGAATAATTTCTTTAATTTTCTTTATTACCAATAAGTCATTATTATTGGGTTTTCTATAAATACGACCTTTTTGATTTATTGAAGTTAAAATAACACAAATAAGACGAGCATCTCCTGCTCCACCTTGCCGTTTATATAACTGTGCTCTTACTCTACTTACTGGTGTAGTATAACCACATAATGGACACGTAGCTGAGCCTTGAAGAACTGTTCCTTTACCAACATCTTTATATTGTATATTTTCAATTATCTCAAAATCTACTTTTTTCATGTCAAATTTTGGTATTATTTTAAGAGCAATAGAACGAGTATTTTTCTTTGCAAGCCACAGACTTCTCATTAGAGGAACCTCTGCACCACAGCCCGGCCCTTCACATATAATAGTCCTTGCCCATAGATAAGCAATAGGAGTAGCACCGTCAGGATCTTTCGGATAAAACTCGGCAAGTTCCTTTTCTGCTTCTTTCTTTATCCATTCACCCCATTTACGAAGTTCATCCGCCAGAGTTTGACCGTATTTTGGAATATATTCAAGAACTACTTTATTAAGCAACACTGCTACAGGATTAAGATCACTTGCAAAAGCATCTGCACCTATTCTGAGAGCTTCAAGAGGTATTGAACCTCCACCGGCAAAAGGATCAACTACAAGAGGTTTTGTCCCAGGTATTCCTCCCAGGGCTTCATGAGATACCTGTGTCAAAATTCTGCTGGTTTCAAGGAATTCTGATTTTGTA
>DAIOEN010000292.1:0-7309 GCA_036746235.1 Vulcanimicrobiota bacterium
CTGAAATACTTCGTAATATACTGAGAAAAACATTCAGTAATGTTTCTCTTAATAACAGTGTGAGAATTTCTGTGGATGTAAATCCTGCAGGAATGATGTAATCGTGATGCATGATGCGTGATACGTAAGAGATAGGTTTTACCCCGGTCAGCTATCTGCTCACTGGTAACTGCTCACTGATAACTGTTCACTGTTAAGTTGTTGCTATTATTTTCTAAATTTATTATAATATAATTAAACAAAAATAAAGGAGGTGTTTTATTTGGGTTTAATTCTATCTTTAGAAGAAGAAGGACTTGCCGCTAAATGGCTGATTATCATAGGTATAGCTATAATACTGATTTCTGTAATTACAGAATGTGCACTTTTTTTCCTGCAGGGTGGAATGAACCTGGGTGTAAGACTTGATTTCCCTTCAATGGTATGGTATTTCGGGCTTTTTTTAATTCTTATAGGTATTTTATTACTTGTTAAAAATATAATTCTTCCTCCTTCTGAAAAGAGAAAAGTAGAAGAAAATTTTAAAGTTAAATTATTGATTTTCTTCGGTGTTCTTTGCCTTATTTTTACCATAGTGGCAAGATTTTTCCTCATGAGCCTTGGCGGCATTATGTGTTATTCATGTTATGTAAGTTTTACCAGGCTCTCTATGCTGGTTGGAGCTTTATTTATACTTACAGGTATTTTTATGAGCTTTAAATATGCCATGGGATTGATGCTAAGTATTCTCTGGCCTTTTAAGAAAAGGCGTTAACCGGCGTATTAACCATTAAGTATTTACGCGTCACGCTTCACGCGTCACGCGTTACGTTTTTTTATATACCAAAAAGCCCCCGTAATAACATCTTTATCATTGTTTTAATAACATTTATAAATGTGTCACCTGTTTTCTTGCCATGATTATATATTTTTTGTTCTTTTAATGCTTTTTCTCTGTTGCTCACGATATAAGGATCATTTCCTTTGATTTCCATGGCTCTGTTGTAACATTCTATTGCATCTTCATATTTCCCGAGATTATGTAATATTATTCCTCTCTCATTCCAGGCAGGATAATAGGTTTTATCCAGTTCCAGAACTTTATCGTAACATTCAAGGGCCTCCTGGTATTTTCCCTGTTTATTCAATACATCTCCTCTGTTATGCCATATAACATAATCTTTTTGATTTAATTTTAAGGCAATGTCATAGTATTTAAGAGCTTTCGTGTAATTTTCCTGTTTATGGTATATGACGCCTTTATTATGCCATGCCAGGTAGTAATCAGGATTTATAGAAATTACTCTGTCATAACATTCCATTGATTCCTCATATTTCCATTCATGCCTCAGAGCATCACCTTTATTTTGCCATAAAGTATAATCATTTTGATTGATACTTAAAGCTTTATCATAGTATCTAATAGCTTCTTCGTATTTCCCCTGATTATGACATATTATGCCTTTGTAGTTCCATGCCAGATAATCATCAGGCATAATTTTAAGAATTTCATCACAGCATTTCATAGCTTCTTCGTATTTTTCCAGATATTTTAATATATCACTTTTTTTACTCCATAAAATATGATTTTCAGGATTAAGCTTTAATGCTTTATCATAACAGGCGAGAGCTTCTGTATAATTTCCCAGGTTTTTTAAAGCATCTCCTTTGTTCTGCCATATAACAGGATCGTTTTGATTGAGTTCCAGTGCTTTATTGTAATATTCTGTAGCTTCATTGTATTTATTCTGATTATAGGCATTTACCCCCCTGTTATTCCAGGTAACATGGTATAGAGGCTGTATGGAAAGAGCTTTATTATAGCATTCTTCAGCTTCGCCATATTTTTCTATATGCCTTAATGCATCTCCTTTGTTCTGCCATATGACAGGATCTTTTTTTTCAATTTCCAGAGCTTTATCGTAAAAATCTAAAGCTTCTTCATATTTTTTCAGATTATGGGAAATGACACCTTTATTATTCCAGGCTATATAACATTTTTCATTTATCTCTATTGCTTTATCGTAACATTTAATCGCTTCTTCGTATTTTTCCTGCTTTCTTAAAATATCTCCTTTATTTGTCCATATGAAATCATTTTGTTCATCTAAATTCAGAATTTCATCATAATAAGCCATGGCTTCATCATATTTTCCCTGGTTAAACAGTATAATACCTTTACCTGTTAAAGCATTTAAATCACCGGGATTAATATCTAATAGTTTCTCTATGTATTGCAGGGCTTCTTTCTGTTTCTCGTTACTGAACAGATTATATGAACTGTTATTCAAATTCTGGATAGGATCTGATGATGGTTTTTCTTTTTTTATAAATGTTCCGGCAGAATCAATAATAGCTTTGAGTTCTTTATATAATTTTTTCTTCTTTCCTTTTTCTTCTTCTATATTTTTTGCTTCCCATGGGCTTAGCTGCCATTCTTCAATCTTTTTATCGAGTATTTTTCTCTGCTTCTCATTTATATAGCCTTCATGCTCAATTATTAATTCTACCATAAGACCATATAGATGGAGGTTATCAGATTTTATTCTATTATTATTCCATGAATCAGTTTCATTCATAGATATTCCCTTCACTCTTCACCTCAGGGTGTTTTATAACGCTCTTATTCACCCTTCACCCTTCACCCCTCTTATTATCTTACCAGAATCCTGACTTTTTTTCAATAATTACATGTGATTATTGACATTGGCTTATTTATTAGATATAATACATTATTGTAGGTGGTATACTTTATGTTGTTAAAGTAATATTTTGTAATAAAAAAATACAATAAGTGGGACGGCCATTATTATGTTGAAAAGATTTAAGATGTTTTTTATTATACTCGTTTTAATAATTCTTTTACTTATAATATGGAAATTTTCCGGTAAACATGTATCTTCTTCAGTGAAAGAAGTAGTTACAGGCAATCCGCGTTTACTGGACAGGCTTGAAGTTTCTACTGTATGGGTAACAGGTACTATAAAACCTTCCATAGAGAGAGAGGTCTTTTCAGAAACAGCCGGTGTGGTTGATAGAGTTTTTGTATCAGAAGGTGATACGGTTAAAAAGGGGCAAATAATGGCTGTTCTTAAAAATTTTGAAATATCTAAAGAATTTAATGATGGACAGAATCAGCTGAGAGAGGCTCAAATGAATGTAAAGAAGCTTCTGGAGAATGAAAGGATAGAAACTCAAAAGGGACGAATGGCAGAACTTCAGGCAGAAGTATCTCTTGAAGATGCAAGAACACAGTTAATACAGATTGAATCTGATGCCAGAGCTAACAGAGAGAAAGTAGAAGAAGAAATAAAGAAATCTATGACTTCTTTACAGGAAGCTGAAAATGCTCTTCAAATCCTGCAGGAAGATCTTACTTCTATAGAGGATCAGGCCGAATTAAAGCTTACAGAGGCAGAAATGTCTGAAAAAGAAGCAGAAAATGATCTTACGAGGCTGAAGGAACTGTTTGCAGCAAAGATTACTTCTCAAAAGCAGCTTGAAGACGGAGTGAACGCTTATAACAGGGCCAGGCTGGAATCTTCCTATGCAAAAGAGAATTTTGATAAAATAAAGATAAAAAACGCACAGGATTTGCAGGCAGCAACGCTGAAAGTAGAAGAATGTAAGGAAATGCTGGAAAATGCCAGAACAGAGGCTTACCGCAGTGAAGAACTGGATAAGAAAAAAATTGCTGCATCCAGAAAAAAACTTGATACTTCTGAAAAATTATTCACTGCATCAAATCCAGGAAACAGTATCTCTTCAGATATAGAAATAGCCAGGGCAAAACTTGCTCTTGCAGAAGAGAATTTTCATAAGGGAGAAGAAAAATATTCTACCCTTCAGATAATAAGTCCTATTGACGGTAAAGTTGCCCTTTTAGATAAAGAAGTGAAAGCCGGAAAACAGCTTCAGGCAGGCAGCAGGTTTTTTATTGTATCTGATTTCTCTTCATTAAAAATAAAAGCATCTGTAAATCAGGGTGATATTGCTTCTGTCCATGAAGGACAGGAGGTTTTAATATATGGAAACGGCATATACAGATACGATGCTCTCAATGGATATGTTACCTCTATTGCTCCTATGGGGCAGCCGGGACAGAGGGAAGATGAAAGTAAAATAACCTTTGAAGTAATTATTAATTTTGCCCCTTATGTTTATAATATGAATCATTCTGCTGTAAAAAATAAAATTTCAGAAGATAAATTAACCTTACTGGGCGGATGGTTTGACATAAAAGACCGGGGTTTTATAAAAAGATTGACTGAAAGATTATCTCCTCAAAAGTTAGAGGCTATAAAGTCTTTGAAGCAGTCCAGAATTTACTGTGATAAAAAGGAAATTTACCGCATTTTCAAAAAGATAGATCTGAATGACAGAGATATTCAGATAGTTCTGGAAGAAAAAGTAGTTAAACCATCTTCTATTATGTTCAATAAGAATTTTTCAAAGAAAGAACTTACAGATAAATTGAAAGATTTGAATTTTTCACAAAAAGAAATTGATATGCTTTTAAATATGTCCATAAAAAATTTTAAATTAAGGCCCGGTATGTCAATGGATCTTGAATTTATTGATAAGGTCAAAGAAAATGTTCATGCAATTAATACACGTGCAATACTAAAAGAAGGTGATAAAGCTTTTATTTTTCTTTATGATAATGGAAAAGCTAAAAAGATTGAAGTTAAAACAGGTATATCAAATATGTATTATATTGAATTATCCGGTGCTTTACCTGATAAGGAGATTATCATGGACTGGACAGGAGACCTGTCTGACGGCCAGGCTGTGAAGGTTAAAAAGAACTATTATTAAAGCATGGTGAACTATTTATGGATTTTTATTCGAAGTATATTAATCTTGCTATAGACGGCCTTTTAAGTAATAAGTTCAGAGTTTTTTTAAGTATTCTCGGCTTATCTCTTGGTATTGCTTCGGTAATAATGGTCATTGCTTTAAGCCTTGGTGCCTATGATACTATAAGAAATTTCTATTTTACCGGAGAAGGATGGTATATAATAAAGCCTGATTTGCTGGTTTTCCCCGGCACAGAACTTAAATATGATACATGTAAAACCATAGAGCTTAACTGTCCCGGAGTTATAACTGTTATTCCTTATAAAATAACTAAAAGGAAATTCACCAGACCGTCATGCAGCGGAGAAACTATTATTGGGACAGTAGATGGTAGCCTTACTCAGAATATAAAAAAAGGCAGATTTTTTACAAAAGAAGATGTAATGATGTCCGGTTATGTATGTGTAATGGTGGAATCTGATATTTTCGTCAACCCTCTCTACTATTGTTTCTGGAATGCAAGAGAGCCTTTAGGGGAGACTACGCCAATTGAAAATATACCTTTAAAGCTTGTAGCTGTCCTGGAACCTGACCCTTTTGGCCAGGGTTTTGGAATTAACGATATAGTTATGCCTGTTACAACCCTTATGAATATAACAGGAGACAGGACTCTTACAAGGATTGAAGTTAAGATGTCTTCCATGAAATCTGATGAAGAAGCTATAGAACTGTTAAGAGAAATTCTTAAGATTGATTACGGATATAAATATACTCATTTTAATATAGAATCCGCTTTAGAAGGAGTCAAAGATAAAGCTGAAACCGTCAAATTTTCCAATATGGTTTTACTGGTTATTGCATTACTCACTATGTCTGTTGCAGGCACAGGTATTATAAACATCCTTATAGTTTCTGTTTATGAAAGGACCCTTGAGATTGGCATCAGGAGATCCCTGGGAGCTACCAGAAGGGAAATCTTGATACAATTTCTCGTTGAATCTTCCATTATATGTATTATGGGAGGCTTAACAGGTATTTTAATAGCCTATCCTTCAGTAAATGGTCTTATACATGTTATAAATAAATATGGCCTTTATAACATAAGACTTTCAGAGCATATAAACTGGCCTTTACTTGTGCCCTTTTCTTTGATTTTTTCTCTTTTTTTAGGTCTTATATTCGGTGTATATCCTGCCAGTTATGCCGCAAATCTGGATGTAGTGGAGTGTTTACGTTCTCAAACAGAAGGGTGATCATTCCTCATATGTCTTCATTCTTTCCATAAATGCCTTTTATGGGGAAGACTCTGCATTCATATCCATCTGAGCTGTGGATGCTTCAGGTGGGTATGAATGCAGTCTTTATGTTAAAAATTTAATTATTATTAATACCAGGTCCTACATAATCAAGAGGCGGTTTCCAGATTTGTCCAGTATTTTTTAGGAAGTGGAGTTCTAGTTTGGCATTTTCAGATGCAACCTTCGTATAGCATATTGAGTGATCGTTTTTGCTTTTTACTATATCAGTGGCAATAAGGCTGCCCGCTCCTGCGGCAATTACAGCTGCGACAATCGAACCGGGAATAGCACATCCCGTAAGTTTTAACAAGCCGACAGTGATTGATGTCATAAATGTTGTTATTGCTCCCAACGAGCCCAGCTGTACATTTTTCCTAGTTATTTCTAAGCTTTTCATTTTTTCTGATAAGGTGGTAATTTCTGCTTCCAGTTCTTTGCTTCTATTTTCTATATATACCTGGTCAGTTGTATGTATTGCCTCGCCAGGCTTAAGATTGTCTCTTATATCTTTCCAGTTGTTAGACTGTATTGTAGAAGGCTGTCTATTGTTGTTTATGTTCATCTTTTTTTCCTTTCTCTATAGTTCTACACTCCTCATATAAAACCGATGACTTTACTGGATTTATAATTAAAAGTTTCAATCAGGGAATTACAGGTTTTTTGAATTTTGTAAAACTATAATTTTAATATAATTATATAGATAGCTATCTTTAAATCTATTATATTGATTCTTAAAATTTATTACAAGATAGATTGGTGTAATATTTGTTACAAAATTGTTAACATTTATATCGGATATTTTTCAGGTTAATAAAAACTTCTTTTGATTTACTGTGGCTCAATATTATTTCCTCTATATGAGATTTATATTTTTTTAATAAATTTTTAAGTTCATAATTTTTTAAAAAATTATATACAGAAATTGATTAAAATATTTGTAAATCATTGCTATAAAGAAGAGAAAAAACCTGTTATAATAAATAAAGAAGCTAAGAATTTTATAAATGCAATTCCAGACCCATGGAAAAACTCAAGTCTTCAGGAAAAAAAGAAAAATTTTGGAAAATTTAATAGAAAAAATTGTGGTAAAAAAGGTGATTGATTTATGTTAGAAAGTGAAAGATGGTTCGAAAATTTACCATATCCTCTTAAAATTTTAGTTTCCATTCTTTCTTTCATAGGTAACCTTCTTGACGGGAATAATTTTTTTCAGAATTGTCTGATTTTTTTTC
>DAIOEN010000293.1:0-3360 GCA_036746235.1 Vulcanimicrobiota bacterium
TGTTACAATTTTTTACAATTTGAAAATATCTGAAATACTTCGAAAAACATATGAAACAAATTTACGTTATTATATGAACATAAAATAAGTAAACAGGAGGAATTAACAATGTTAACAACAATAGAAATAAATCGTTTATCAGACATTTCAGAAGACGAACAGGTTGATATAGACAGAATTATTCAGGTGGCGGAAAGACTGGTGCAAACAGGAGCAATGGAGAGAAACAGAATAACATATAATATGGTAAAGCATAATTTTACGGAATCCGTAATGACGTGGTTAACAAAACCTTCACCGTTTTATGTGAAAAAATAAATTTATGTGAAAAAATAAATTTATATGAAGATCGTGAAGGGTGAAGAGAAAGTAAATCCCCTTGAATAAAACTTTTTCTATAGAGAAAATAAATGAGGTGATTACCAATGAAAGTAATTTTTAATGAATATGTGTTTGAATATGTCCTGGTAGCAGGTTGTACTGTTTTAGCGTCTCTGGCAGTTACCTTTGCTGTTTTATTATTTTGAGGTTATAATAGTGTTGCATAAGAGTTATTTTTCCTGGTATTATAATAGAGCTGATGTTTTGTCTGTATGTAATATGTCAGTATTTTCATATAATGATGTGATACAAATGACCCTGAAAAAAAATGATCGGATTATGGTAATATTGCTGGTTCTCAGCTTTCTTATCCTTTTTATTGTGGCAGGAAAAGATCCTGAAGAATTCTCATCCTCTTCCTCACTGCCTCCTCCGCCTCCTGAAGCTATTGACAGTATTTTCCCTTCATATGCATTTGCCGGTTCTACATTTGTTCTTACGGTAATTCTGAAGGAAGGATTTGAACCTCCTTCGGAACTTCAGATCACCTCTGTGACAATAGGAAATATATCAGGAAAAAATATAGAAAGAGACACTTTAGACAGGTTAAAGATAAAAGCTGAATTTACCATTCTTCCTTCCGAGACGCCGGCATTTAAAGATCTGTCAGTAACATTTCCCGGCCCATTTAATCGTAATATAACACTTTCAAGACCTTCATTCTTTCAGATCAGGAGAACGGTGAGATGAATTTTAAATGTGATAAAATAGAGAAAATTTTAATAGTCACATTAACAGTTATTGCATTTATACTTAATTTTATATTTATCTCCCATGAAGGATACAGTAATCCCTATTATGCGGCAGCAGTAAAAAGTATGCTTCAGAATTTTCATAATTTTTTCTTTATTTCTTTCGATACAGGCGGTTATGTTTCTGTCGATAAACCTCCCCTTGGTCTCTGGACACAGGCAATCAGTGCTTATCTGTTCGGTTTTAACGGCCGGGCTTTAATTCTGCCTCAGGCTCTTGCGGGAGCCTTATCTGTCCCTGTATTGTATAAAATAGTCCTCATGACCTCCGACAGATTTGCAGCATTTATTTCAGCAATTGTTCTGACATTTACACCTGTTTTTGTAGCTGCAAACAGAACCAATAATCTGGATAGTCTTCTCATTTTTACTACTTTACTTGCTTCCTGGTGTTTATTGATTGCAGTCAAAAAGAAAAGTTTTATATGGTTTATTTTCTCTATGTTCCTCATAGGTACAGGCTTCAACATCAAAATGCTTCAGGCCTATATGATAGTGCCTGCAGCATTTCTGACATATTTTTTATTTGTTCCGGGAAAGAAAAAATTTATTCATTTTATGGCACCTCTTGCTATTCTTGTTATATCATCTCTCTGGTGGGCTTTTCTTGTAGACATGACACAGACTGATAAAAGGCCCTATGTGGGGGGCAGCAGGACAAATTCCGTTATGGAACTTATGCTGTTTTATAACGGAATCCAGAGACTTTTACCGCCTCCGGGAGGCATGAATGACCTTCCCCGGAATATGCCGCCTGCCCCCGGTATGCCTCCGAACCCTGTCATTGAAACAGGTAAACCGGGTATCTTCAGGTTACTTGAAAAACCTCTTGCCGGTCAGATAAGCTGGTTTATTATTATATCGTTTATTTGCCCTCTTTATATATTTTTTACAGGTAAGAAAGATGATAAATTTGTACATATCTTCTACTGGTCTCTGTGTTTTGTCTGTATGGCCATGTATTTCAGTATATCCTCCTTTTTTCACAGATATTATCTTGTAATGATGGCACCTGCTATGGCTTATCTGACAGGGACAGGTCTTTCATGGCTATTCAGTGATATACACAAAAAAAATTTGAGCTATTACAATTTCCCTGCCCTGCTTTTAATCAGTATTTTGTCTCAATTTCTTATAATATCAAGATATGGCGGCTGGCCGTTATTTATTATACCTGCTGTTATTATTTTCTTTATTATTTCTCTACTTTTATTGATACTCTCTTATAAAAAAGAACATATGGCATTACTTTATGCTTCTTTTATAACAGGCATTTTAGCTATTATGATTGCCCCTGTCTTCTGGAGTCTTACCCCTTTAATTTTCGGAGGCGATCCGCGATTACCACATGCAGGGCCTGAACTTGCCGAACATATGAGGCCCCCTGATATGTTCTCCTCTTCGTCTGTTATGGTTGATTTTTTAAAGAAACACAGAAATAATGAAGATTTTTTAATTGCTGTTCCTGACGCGAATATTGCTTCTGATATTATTCTGAAGTCCGGTGAACCTGTTCTGTCTTACGGAGGTTTTAACGGTATAGATAAAGTTTTTTCACGGGAACAATTTACCGAAGTCATAGAAAAAGGAAAGGTTCGCTTTGTTATGATTCTGGATATGGAGAGAAAAGATAATTCATCATTCCCGCCGTCGCCGACAAAAATTCAGGAAGATATAATAAAATGGGTTTTAGAAAATGGGAAAGAAGTTCCTCCTGCAGAATGGAAAAGTGATAAAACCGTTAAAATACCTTTACGAATATTCGATATGAAGCTGTAGATAAAATTTTGCAACCGGTTAACTATGTAAGTTCTGTTAAAATATTCCTGTGGAAAATTAATGCCTTCTGTCCTGCTCCATTGCCTTCCTTATCTTTTCTGCAAGTTCCCTTATAGTGAAGGGTTTTTCTATGAACAGTATACCTTCTTCAATTATAGTAGTATGGGTCAGCACACTGGACGTATAGCCTGACATAAAGAGGCATTTAATATCACCATAAACAGACAGGAGTTTTTTTGCCAGATCTGTACCGTTCATCTCCGGCATTACTACATCGGTAATAAGCATATGTATTGTGCCTGAATAATTTTCTGCTATTTTCAGCGCCTCTCCGGGGGTACCGGCAGTAAGCACCATGTATCCCAGTCTTTCAAGCATGATTTTAATCATATTCATCATGTCATGTTCATCTTCTACCAGAAGAATTGTTTCCGAACCTTTTTGAATG
>DAIOEN010000293.1:3460-7283 GCA_036746235.1 Vulcanimicrobiota bacterium
TATCGTGATTTTTCCCACTCCTTTTATCGCATCTCTGGCATTTACACAGAGGTTTGCAATAATCTGATCTAACTGGGCAGGATCTATCAGGACAGGCCAGAGCTTTGCACCTGGCATCCAGATAAGATTGATATCTTCTCCTATAAGACGTCTTACCATTTTGAGCATACCCGATACTGTATCATTTATATCCAGCACTCTGGGAGCAATAGTCTGTTTTCTGGCAAAAGCCAGTAATTGTCTTGTCAGATCTGCAGAGCGATTTGCTGCCTTTTCTATCCCTTTCAGTGATTCGTAGAGACTGTGTTCCGGTTCTATATCTTCCAGAGCCAGTTCTGTAAAGCCCAGTATTATGCCCAGCATGTTGTTGAAATCATGTGCCACTCCTCCTGCCAGCCGTCCTATAGATTCCATTTTTTGAGCCTGAATCAACTGGGAACGAAGCTTTTCCTTCTCTTCTTCTGCTGCTTTACGTTCTGTAATGTCAGTAGCTATACTCAGTATGGCAGGAATATTTTTCCAGGTAATTTTTCTGGCGAAAATTGCAAGAGGAATGAGTGTTCCGTCTTTCCGTAAATGGCATACGTCGAAAGAAGCTTCTCCGTATCTGTTTATTTTCTCCGCTCTTTCTTCAAACATGGCTTTACTTTCAGGTACATCTATATCTTCCACTCTGAGGGCCATGAATTCCTCTTTATTATAGCCGTGTATCTCAAAGGTTTTGCGATTTGCATAAATAAATGAACCTGTAAAATCATGGACAGTAATGGAACCCGGTGCTTCATCAAGTATATCGGCAATGAGAGACAGGAATTCTTCTGATTTTTTGTGTTCAACAACAGCCTGAATACTGCTCAGAAATGACGTAATCTGGGTTATATCTTCATGGGTATAAGGCATATGTCTGTTTGCCACTGCTGCTACAGATGTTATTTTCCCCTGAAAAAAGAAGGGAACTACAAGCATTCTGGTAATTTTTACATGCCCTTCCGGTAATCCTTTTTTTATTTCCCCGTATTCATTATAATCGTTCAGAATAAAAGGTTTTCTCTTTCTTATGGCTTCACCCCATATGCCTGCTTCTTCAACGGGAAAAAGAGATGGTTTATCCGTTATAGAACAATCTTTCATTGCATTGCCGGACCAGGAATGAATGGTCATTACTGACTCGTCTTCATTGATAAAGCCGTAAAACCCGTATTTACTGCCTGTCATTTTTGTAATAGATGAAAGGATATGGTCGGAAATTGTTTTAATATCTGCATCTGTCATTGAGGCAATACTCCAGAGAGACTCCAGTTTTATATAAGTAGACTTGAGTTTTTCCTCCATAAGTTTTCTCTCTGTTATATCTACTGTGAAACCGAGAAAATTTTTCTCATCAAGCTTTACTGCCTTTACTATAAAGTATCTTATCTGGCCTGATTTTGTAACAAAACGAATTTCACCGGATGCTTTGCCATGTTCGACAACAGTTCTGAAATGTTTCAGGCCCCGGGAAATATCGTCAGAATATACCAGATCTTTAATATTTTTCTGTAATAGTTCTTCCGTTGTAAAGCCTGTCAGAGTGCAGGCTGCATCATTTACAAGAATATAGTTCCCTTTTTCATCGGCCAGGAATATGCCGTCAGGTGCATTTTCGATATAACTTCTGAATTTTTTTTCACTTTCTATAAGAGCTCTCTCTGTCTTTGTTTTTTCTGTTATGTCATGCATAATCCATATGGCATGTTCCTGTTCATCATATACAAAGAATTCTATAAGCCTTGTTTCTCCGGTTTTTGTGAGTATTTCCATTTTACGTGGGTCGGGGAATCCCTGACTTCTATCATAATCATAGAGTTTTTTTATATCTGTGGCGTGCTTGCCGTGGAGTTTTTTAAACCATTCTTGAACAGTTTTTATTTCTTCTGATTTGTATCCTGTCGTTTTCTCTGCTTTATTGTTAAGGTATATTTTCTCTTTTTCTCTATAAACAGCGCTTATCTGAAGTTTATCTACAATAAATCTGAACCCTTCTACTTTCTCTTTTAAAGCTTCTTCAGCCATATGTAATATTTTCCTTTTCTGTTTTTTCGTATTATGTCATCCAGATTGCAATAACTTCTCTATATCCTTTATTTCTTCTTTTACTTCTTCGGTAAGCTTCTGGCTTTCAATTTTTCCCATAATAGCTTTCGTCTTTTTATCAAATAACTGTGTTCTTTTTGCTCCTATATGTCCTATTCTGGATAGATTGCAGAGCACGTCCGCAGCCTGGACAATGACCAGTTGTTTCAGACAATTAGGATTTTGAACCGGTTCCAGATCATGATGAAACTGGGCAGCATTTATTATCTGTTCAGGAAGTTTCCACTGCTCAAGAGTCATTCTCCCTACTTCACAGTGATCAATGCCGAAAAATTCCTTTTCAGCATCTATAAGGAGTACAGGATTTTCTTTTACGGATTTAACAACTTCCTCGTATTGTTCCGGAAGACTTACATATAAAATTACCTTGCCTATATCATGCATCATACCGAGCATAAACATTTCATCCTGTTCCAGACCTTTTTCTCTGGCAAGGAGTTTGGCGAATACTCCTGTTCCGAGCGAGTGATACCAGAGCTGTTTAAAAAGTTCTTTTTTTCTTATTTTCTGAAACAGAGTGGATGACGATGCCTGGGCAACTATCTGTTTTGCCCTGTCCAGACCCAGCATGTTCAGAGCTTTTACTACATTGAATATTTTCTGTGAAAGGCCGTAATAAGGAGAATTTGCAATCTGAATTATCTTTAACGACAGGGCCGGGTCATTCCGGATTATTTTTCCAATCTTTTTGAAATTTGAACTGCTTATAGAGGTATCCCTGTCAAACATAAGAGAAAAGAATGAGAAACCCTGCATACTCAGATCGTAGATTACGCTTCTGATTTTCATTAAATTTTCTTTTTTTCTTATATCTTCTCCCTGTTTTTTTTTGGATTGAAGCATAATGTCTGCAATTCTTGCAGCATGGTCCTGTGACGGTAATTCTTTCGTCTTTGCAGTTACCTTTATCTCTTTCTGAGGAACGGAAAGTTTTACGGCAATCTCTGCTTTAATTTCTGTTTTTTCCTGTACTTTATTTTCCGTTTGAACTTCAGGTTTCTGCAAAGATCTTATATACCGTTGAGCCAGTGTGGAAAGACCTATATCTGTTATTGAAACAACCTCTTTGCTATCTGCTACAGGAGGTGCTTCCGGTAATTCCGGCTCAGGTTCAGACTTTTTTTCTTTCTTATCCTCTATCGTTTCTGTTAACTCTTCCCCTTTATCAAAAAACACCCATACAGATCCGTCCTGTTCTTTTTCCCACTGACCGCCGAAGTATACCTTTTCAACTTTACTCTTTTTTTCTTTATTATCCATCAGAAAAAATCCTCTTTATATTTTTTCCATAACTCTGTCTTTCTCACGGGGAAAATATTTGACAATCAGTAGTTGTCTCACATATTTCAATAGATTTTCTATGACATCTTTAAGACTTTTGTGATCTTTCCAGTTTATCTGTACAGGTCTTTCTATTTTAAAAAAGCTATAAGGAGTATCTACACTTATAGTTTCTACATCAAGATTGATGTTCTGTATATTTGATAACAGTCTGTAGTAAAGATCATCATCGATATGTCTGTAACATTGAGGTTTCCCTGATTTATATTCTCTGCAGAGATCCGGTTTGAAACCATGAACAGAACAATAATAAAGGTCAAGATCACCTTTTTTCAGAAAGATACATCTGTGCTTATTAGTTTCTTCATCCAGAGATTTTTTCATAGTAACACTGCCGGGATTCCAGCTA
>DAIOEN010000294.1:0-7203 GCA_036746235.1 Vulcanimicrobiota bacterium
TCTTCTGAAGATAAAAGAAAATTTTAAAGATGTAATTGATTCGTGGAATATGTGAGCAGTTATCAGTGACCAGTGACCAGTGACCAGTGACCAGTTACCAGTGAGCAGCTATCAGCCACTTTTCACTCTTCACTCTTCACTCTTCACTCTTCACTCTTCACGACTCACAGGAAAAAGCAACTTTATTTCCGTTCCTTTTCCCCGGACACTGTCTACTCTTATTGTTCCTTTATGATTTTTAACAATTCCATAAACTGCTGCAAGTCCAAGACCTCTGCCGGTAAATTTTGTAGTAAAAAAGGGATCAAAAATTTTGCTGATACATTCTTCCTCTATGCCGCATCCTGTATCTTTTACAGCCAGATAGGCATAGAGTCCTTCTTTTTCTCCTTTAATATGACATTCTGACAGATAATCTCTGTTACATTCCATAGAACCTGTTTTCACCGTAATAATTCCTTCTTTATCACCGATAGATTCAGAAGAATTGGTAACAAGATTGATGAGGCTCTGACCTATTAATCCCGTATCAATCATAACCGGCGGAAGTTCTGATTGAAAATCGTATTTTAATAATATCTTTTTAAAAACAGACACCTTTAATAATTCAAATACTTCTTTAACCAGACAGGTAAGATCGGTTTTCTCCGGTAAACACTGTCCCTGGCCTGAATAATCAAGTATTTTTGAAGTTATAAGAGAAGCTCTTTCACAGAGATTTATAATACGGCGGTTACTTTCTGCAAGAGGAGAATATTCGGGAATTTCCATTAAAGCCATATCTGCACAGCCAATGATTCCCATAAGGATATTATTAAAATTATGGGCTATGCCGCCTGCCATAATAGCCAGACTTTCGAGTTTTTCTTTTTCTCTGATCATGTGTTCCATATATCTTATATTCAGATGAGTGGACAATCTGGCTATTACTTCTTCTTTTCTTGCAGGTTTTATAATATAATCTACTCCTCCTGCTTCAAAACCCTTCAGTATACTGCCTGTATCAGCAAGAGCACTCATAAAGATTACAGGAATGTTTTTACGTTCATCTCTTTCTTTTAATATCTTACAGACTTCAAAACCATCCATTTCCGGCATTACAATATCCAGTATAATAATATCAAAAGTTTCCTTTTCTATCAATTTTAATGCCCTCTGTCCGCTCTGAGCCAGAAAAATTCTGGCGTTGAACTCATCCAGATAATCAAAAAGTACACTCAAATTTGCCGGCTGATCATCTACAATTAAAATCTTTGAATTTTTGATAATATCTTTATTCATCTTTCATATACCCATCAGGTGCGTCTTCTGACGAATTCTCTTTTCTGACATAAGACTCCAGCAGTTTATTTAACCTCTCAAGTTCAAATCCATCAACCAGCTTTTTCACTTTTTTATAAAAAAGTTCATATGATTTATCAAGAGATTTAATCCTCTCCAGTTCTTTTTTAATAGCTCTGAAATCGCCTTTTTCACTTATACGGAATAGATTATTTACAATTTCCTGAGGTATTCGAATATTATCAGATGCAAATGCTTCTTCATTAAATGCTTTATCAATCTCTGTGATTATTTCTTCTTCATGTTTTCCCCTGTCATCTGTTAAGGGAGGCACCTGTATAAGATCTATTTCAAACCAGAATTTGCTTCCTTTACCGCAGATGCTCTCTACATTCAGTTTACTTCCCATGAGTTCTGTCAGCTCACGGCTGATAGCAAGACCAAGTCCGCTGCCTTCGGTCTTTTTCAGATATCCTGATAATTGTTGAAAGGGAGAAAAAATTATATCCACTTTATCCTCCGGTATTCCAATCCCCGTATCTTCCACCTGAAATTTAATCTTTTTATCCATTTTTTTTACTTTCAGACCTATACTTCCCTGATGGGTAAATTTAACGGCATTACCGAGAAGATTAAGTAAAATCTGGCTTATTTTCTTTTCATCTCCAAGAACATAATCAGGAAGGTCTCTGTCATATTCAAAATAAAATGAAAGATTTTTCTCCATAGTTTTCACTTTTATCATATGTTCAATCATATAGAGCATCTTTTTCAGGTCAAAGGGATTGTTTAAAACTTCCATTTTTCTGGCTTCCATTCTGGAAATATCCAGAATATCGTTAATCAGGGCGAGCAGATGGACACCGCTTTTTTCAATAATAGCCATTCCTCTCTTTTGCTCTGCCGTCAATTTTTCATCTGCCATAAGTAATCTGGCATAGCCCAGTATGGAGTTAAGAGGTGTTCTTAATTCATGACTTATATTGGACAGAATTTCACTTTTAGCTTTATTTGCTGCTTCTGCAACATCCCTGGCCATAGTCTGTTCTATTAATGCCTTCTCTGCTTTTTTTCTCTCAGTAATATCTTCAACCATTTCTATTGCCGCTATTATGGAGCCGTCTTTACCTATGACAGGAGAAGAAATAATTCTATAAACCATAATCTTCTCCCCTGCCGGTGTTTCCGTAATGGACTCATAGACCTGTCCGTCGTGAAGTGTTTTATATGTAGGGCAATAAGAACATATATTTTTCCGGGGAGGTTTATTAAAATTTTTATAACAGAGAGGTTTTGCAGAAACATCTATATGAGGGAACCATAATTTCATCTGGTTATTCAGAGCCAGTATCTCCATGTCAGGACTTATGAGCGCCACACCTGTACCTATATTATCAACAAGACTCCTGTATTTTTCTTCAGAAGCCCGTAATGCTTCTTCTGCCTGTTTATAAACTGTAATATCACGAACCGTAGCCTGTAAAAGATTCTCACCATGTAACTCAAGCCTGTTTAACAGTACTGTAGCAAAAAATTCTTTTCCGTCTAACTTTTTATGTTTCCATTCAAAAAAATGGGAACCTTTTTCCATTGCTATAGCCATCATCTCCCGGGCTTTTATAGAAGATAGTTTCCCGTCCGGCTGATATTCAGGAGATAAACTGGCCGGAGATTGAGTTATAAATTCCTGTTCGTTTTTACAGGAAAAAAGCTCTATAGTGGCAGAGTTTCCGTTTATAAATCCTTTCTCCAGATTTACAATCATTATTGCATCTCTGGAAGAATCATAAAGAGTTTTATATTTTCTCTCACTTTCCTTGAGTGCTTCTTCTGTCTGATGCCGTGCAGTTATATCCCTTACAACACATGTAAATCCGCCGTATTCGCCGTTAATATCTTTATATATTGAAACAGTCGCATTATACCACCTTGATTTACCGGAAACCTTCATAGAATAATCGAAGGATCTGGCCTTATGGTCAGACAGTATCCCTTTCATGGCTTCATCCAGTTTTATTGCAACTTCTAAAGGCAATACTCTGTTAAAGGATTTCCCGATAAACATATCCTCCGGCACATATAAATGCTCTTTATCTGAAGCACCTGTATAATATGACAGAAATATTCCGTTCTTATCCAGCTGAAATATCATATCATCCATTGATTCTATGAGTGAATTTAATTTCTCTTCACTTTCGATTAATGACTTCTCGAATCTGTCTCTCTCCAGTCTGGCCTTTAATACAGGAGCAATGAATTCTGCAATAGTTTCAAGCAAACCTGCGTCGTCATCCTTATACCCTTCTTTCTTATTGGCAACAGCCACGAGACCTATCAATTTCTCCTGATAGAGTACAGGCACAACCAGTGCATTGCTCAATGGTATATGACCGGACGGAACATTAAGGGGCTTATTGGAATATAATGTTTTACGCTCTACAAGAGACCTGCCCCATATTCCTCCCCATTTTTCCATCGGGAAAAGGATATTTTTATCTGCAGTACGGCATTTATCCCAAATATCCCTGGTCATTGAAGGACAGACAAAATCTCCTCTCTCATTAATAAAACCAAAGAGACCATATTCGCTGTTTAATACTTTCAGAATAACTTCCAGTACTTCCCCGTACATTTCATCAGAATCAGTAGTAAGAAATACCCTGGCAATTTGATTATTAATACTCAGGGAGTTCTCCATAACTTTTCTTTCTGTTATGTCTTTTACCAGGGTAATAGCGCCGTTATAATTCCCTCCTTCATCCGTAACAGGTGACGACGACATAATCGTATAAATGCGTTTCCCGCCTTTTCCGAGCAATTCAAACTCATGCTGTTCTTTAACACCCTGTCTGCGTCGTTCAAGCCTGTTCCTGGCAATGCTTATATGCAGCTCATCTATAAAGCAAAAGATATGTTTGCCGATCATCTCTTCCTCAGTATATCCGAGCATCTCTGCCATACATGGGTTTACAAAAATCGTATTCCCTTCAGAGTCGATTACCCATACACCTTCCTGGGCAAGTTCAATAAGCTGGCGATATTTCTTTTCACTCTCTATCAGTTTATTTTCAATCACTTTTTTGCCGGTAATATCAGCGGTTATAAACAACAAATGCTCTTCTCCGTTACTGGTAAAAGAGCTAAAGGTACATTCCAGATAAACCTTTTTATTAAAAGTTGTCTCTATATAAAATATATCAGACATTTCTTTACCGGTAGCCAGTGCTTCTTCAGCCATCTTATCCATACCGGATTTCTTCCACGAGGCAATGTTTCGAAAATTTTGCTTGAGTAATTCATCCTGAGTGCCGCCAACCATGTCTGCCAGACTATTATTGGCAAGGACACACCGGCCTGAACCGGCATTATAAGCAGCTATACCCATATAAGAAGAATTAATTATTTTCTGATTTAATTCAAGTAATTCTTTAAGTTTTTGTTCCATATCTTTACGTTCTGTAATATCAACGGCCAGAACGGAGAACATCTTAACGTGACCTTCTCTGTTAAATATGGGATTTACATAATTGTATATATGGCTTCCGTCTCTCTCATCTTCAAACCTCAATACTTCCCCGGAAAGAAAAGATTTATGCATCATTTGTATTCGTTTTTCTTTCACATATTCCGGTAAAAAATCATAAATAATGTTGCCTGTTAAATCATTCACTTTGCGGCCAAGCCTCTCTGCCATAATTTCATTTGCAAGGAGAACAGTGCCTTTTGTATCCATTAAAAAGAAGGATTCCGGAATACCATTTATAATAACACGCAATATTTCTTCATTATTTATTAATTTTTTTTCTATTTTGTCAAAGCCATTGAGTTTTTCTATAAATTTTCCATTTTCTTTCTTTTCTCTTAAAGCTCTTTTCACTGCCTCTCGAAGTTTTGCCGGACGGTTTTTCAATATATAATCTGTGGCGCCCCCTTTTATAGCTTCAACAGCGAATTCCTCTCCGGGAACTCCTGATATAAATATAACCGGTACATAAGGACAGTTATATTTTACTGTGTTCAGTATTTCCATAGAATCAAAACCGGAAAGAATATAATCAGAAAGTATAAGGTCGAAGCTATTTTTTGCAAGGGCAGAAATAAAAGTGTCTTTTGTATCTACAGGGGTTATCTCAAACTCAATTCCTTCTTCCAGAAGAAGTTCCCTGACCGTGCCGGTTTCAGACAGATCACATGCCAGATGAAGGATGCGAATGACAGACATAAAATTATCTCCTTAATCATCACGCTTCATTGCCATAGCAATCACTTCAGACAACTCCTGAATACTGTAGGGTTTTTGAATAAATCTGCAGCCGTCATCAATAATCTCTCTGGCTTTCCCGGCAGGGGCATAGCCTGTTGAAAGGATAATCGGAATAGAACTGTTAAATTTTTTCAATGCTTTTATGCACTCTTCTGCTCCCATTTCAGGCATTACAAGGTCCATAATAATCAGGTCAATAGTATTGCCGGACTTTTCATAATAAGCCAGAGCTTCCCTGCCGTCTCTGGCAGGTACAACTTCATAACCAAGGCCTTTCAATGCACGGGAAGTAATATCGAGGACAACTTTTTCGTCATCGACAATCATAATCTTTCCTCTGCCACGGATTAAATTATCTTTTCGTTTTTTTTCCGCAGCTCTTCTGGAATAAAAAGGCATATATATATGAAAGGATGTACCTTTATTTACTTCACTGGAAACCCTTATAGTTCCGCCATGATCTTTTACTATTCCGTACACCATTGCAAGACCCATACCGGTGCCTTTCCCATGTTCTTTTGTAGTGAAAAACGGTTCAAAAATATGTTCCTGTATATCTTCCGGTATACCTGTACCTGTATCAACGACGGAAAATCTTACATACTCGCCGGGAGTAAGTCCCACATGATTAAGACAATATTTTTCATCAAAACAAATTTTTTCTGTTTCCAGAATTAACTGTCCCCCGTCAGGCATAGCGTCTCTGGCATTTACAACCAGATTAACTATGGCCTGCTGTAACTGTCCTGCATCTCCAGGAACTATTGCGTTATCTGTATTAAACTTCGTAACAATAGTAATATTTTCCTCAATAGTTCTACTCAAAAGTTTTATGACCTCACGGGCAATATCATTTAAATCGACTCTGCTGTTTCGACGTTTTACCTTTCTGGAAAAATCGAGTAACTGTTTTGTCAGTTCTGCTGCTCTTTCACCTGCTTTTTCTATTGTTACTGCTGCTTCATATACAAGTTCATCATTCCTGGCTTCCAGTTTGAGCATACTTGCATAGCCGAGAATACCGGTGAGAATATTATTAAAATCGTGGGCAATACCTCCTGCAAGCTGACCTATGGCCTCCATTTTTTGCGCCTGAAGGAGTTGTTCTTCAAGTTTTTTTCTTTCCGTAATATCTCTTACGACAGAGAAGATACACTCTTCATCGTTAAGATTCAAAATATTTGCCGACATAAATCCGGTAACAGAAGAACCATCTTTTTTCAAAAAATTTATTTCCATACCTGTTACTTCTCCGGAGGTTTTTAATATATTTATCAATTTCCTCCGGTCCGATGGTTTTGCCCATAAATTAAGTTCCAGTGACGTTTTGTTTATAACTTCCTCCTGTTTGTAGCCATGTAATTTTGTAAAACCACGGTTTATTTCCAGTAACCTCCCGTCGGAAAGCCTGGAAATAGACATAGAATCAGGGCTGGTATTGAAAGCTTTAGAAAATTTTTCTTCACTCAAACGAAGTTTTCTCTCTCCTTCTTTCTGTTCGGTAATATCGGTATTTGTTCCAACCATTCTCACAGAATTGCCATCTTTATCCCGTTCCACAACCTTTCCACTCCCCCTTATCCATTTCCATTCTCCTGATTTCGCTTTAATACGATATTCTATACTGAATTACCTACGAATAAATTCGTAGGGTTCCT
>DAIOEN010000295.1:0-7186 GCA_036746235.1 Vulcanimicrobiota bacterium
AGCTGCCAGGACTGTGACGGAAAATAAAGATGCACACAGTAACAAAAAAAGAAACATATTTATTATTTTATACATAGCTTTGCCTCCAGTATTTTAATAATTTTCTGATTATTCAAGAATTACTGAGCTGATAAAGATTTATAAATTTTCCACTTATAGCTTATTCCTTCGCTCCGTTCTTAAGGAGAAGGTCAACTATTTCGGTAAATTTCTTTTCCTTTGCTCTGGTTAATGGAGTTTTTTCAACAATATCTTTAGCATTAACATCTGCTCCTTTTGAGATTAATAGCTCTGCTATATCTTTGTGGCCACGGGAAGTTGCTTTGAGCAAAGGGGTATCTCCAAAACTACCTTTACCATTAACATCTGCTCCTTTTGAGAGCATCAATTCTACCAGGTCTTTCAGTCCTCCTGAAGCAGCAGCATGTAAAAGTGTATTTCCATCATTATCTTTAACATTTACAAGCTCCGGGTCTTTCTCAATCAATTCCCTGCAAAAAATTTCAATTTTTGCTATAAAAAAACTTTTTTTGCAGACTAAATCACTGTAGAAAAATCAGGCGGTGGATTCTGGTTAAAAGCGGGGGGGTTGACTTTCTATTTTTTTATCTTAAAATATATTTAGACTCCTATTTAAGGATTGTTTCATATGGCAGAGAATTTTCTAAAAACAATTAAAGAAGCTATTTTAAAAATAGATCCTGATGCACATATTATATTATATGGTTCCCGGGCAAGAAATAATCATAAAATTGATTCGGACTGGGATTTTTTGATTTTATTGAATGAAAAACCTGATATTCAGAAAACTGAAGCTATTAGAGATGTTATTTATGATATAGAACTTGATTCAGGTGAAATTATAACTACTATAATCAGAGATGTCAAGGAATGGAACAGTACTTTATATAAAGCTACAAGTTTTTATAAAAATGTGACAAAAGATGCTATAAACATATGAGAGATGAAGATAAGAAGATTATCCTTCATAAAATGAACAGAGCTTATGAAACCCTGGAAGAAGCAGAGATGATGGCAGGAGTCGGTCATTGGAATAGCTGTATAAATCGTCTTTATTATTCCTGTTTCTATTCAGTAAGTGCTCTGTTAATAACAGACAACCTTTCATCTTCAAAGCATACAGGGGTAAGAAGTTTTTTCAATAATCACTTCGTAAAAAAAGGACTGGTAAGTAAAGACATGGGTAAGTTGTATAATAAACTTTTTGACTGCAGGCAGGAAAGTGATTATGATGACTTCGTTTTAATGAAAGAAGAATATGTTCTGCCGTTAATAGCTGATGTTAAGATATTTATAGAGACAATTCAATTTTTAATTGATAGGCATGTTGTTTAGAATTACTATGACTGCTGAATTCTTACCTGTATAGAAATCTCCTGTTGTCCCCCCTTAATTAAAACCATTCCTTTATTTGTATCATATAAATTTATTTTTCTGAAGGATTCTTAAGAAAAAAAAATGAATTTATATAAAAGATAAGTAATTTAACGGTTTCTTCCCTCGCGTCACGCGTCACGCGTCACGCATCACGATTAAAGAAAGTAAGGTTTAACACATAATGAACACTTTAAGAAAAACTAAAATTGTATGCACTATAGGACCTGCCAGTAATAAAAGAGAGACCTTAAAAGAAATAATCCTTGCAGGCATGGATGTTGCAAGACTTAATTTCTCTCATGGAACCTATGACGATCATAAAAAAGTTATTCAACTGATAAGGGAACTCTGTCATGAAACAGGCCGTTCTGTAGCGATTCTTCAGGATCTCTGCGGGCCTAAAATAAGGGTGGGCTCTATTCCTGCCGGTGTTATACTCAAATCAGGTGAAATTTTTACTTTTACAGGTGAAGAATGTGAAGGCACTTCTACGAAAGCCCATATATCCTATTCGAATCTTTCAAAAGAGGTTCAGCCTGGCACAAAGATCTTCATAGATGACGGTCTTTTAAGGCTTGTAGTGGAAAAAGTGGAAGGTTCTGAAGTTATATGCAGGGTAATTACAGGAGGCCCCCTGAGTTCCAAAAAGGGAGTGAATTTCCCCGGCACTGAATTGAAGATCCCTGCACTGACTGAAAAAGATAAAGAAGATCTTGCCTTCGGTCTGGAACAGAATGTGGACTGGATTGCCCTTTCTTTTGTTCAGAGGCCTTCCGATATAGTGGAAATAAAAGACATAATCCGTAAAGCAGGCAAAGCCACTCCTGTTATAGCGAAGATTGAAAAAGGAGAGGCTCTGAAACAACTGTCTAAAATTATTGATATTACTGACGGATTGATGGTAGCCAGGGGAGATCTGAGTGTTGAAACACCTGTGGAAAAACTTCCTCTGGAGCAAAAAAATATGATTTCTCTGTGCAGAAAAAAAGGCAAACCTGTAATTACTGCGACTCAGATGATGGATTCTATGATCAGAAATCCCCGCCCTACCAATGCAGAGGTAACTGATGTTGCAAATGCCATACTCGACGGCACCGATGCAGTTATGCTTTCAGGTGAAACTGCTTCAGGAGCCTATCCCGTCGAAGCGGTAAAGGCTATGGCTCTCATAGCGGCTACTGCCGAAACTGCCATACCTTACGAAAAAGTCCTTACAGAAGAAGCACCTGAAAAGAGAATACTTGAAGTCATAAGCCGTTCTGCCTGTGAAATGTCGGAAGAACTGAAAGCTTCTGCTATTATTGTGTCCACTTCATCGGGAAGAAGTGCCAGAAAAATTTCTCTTTACAGACCGAGAGCCCCTGTAATCGCCCTTACAGAAGATGAAATAATTGCCCGTCAGTTAAAACTTTCCTGGGGAGTTTTCCCTGTAATTATAGGAAATTATAACGATACAGACAGTTTTATAAAAGAATCTGCAAAAGCCGCCGTAAGCACAGGTCTTGTAAAAGACGGTGACCTTATAGTGATTTCTGCCGGTTATCCCATAGGAGGTACAGGCAGTACAAATACTCTTCAAATACAGGTGCTTGGCCATATATTCTTAAGAGGTAAGAGTCTGGGAAAATGTAAAGAAAAAGGAGGTAAACTCCTTATTTTGCAGACCCTTAAAGATTTAAAAGAAGTAGAACAGGGGACAATACTGGCAGTACCCTGTTATTCTCAGGAACTTCTCGAAAAATTACCTTCTCTGGCAGGTCTTGTAGTGGCAGATGAAAATTTATCGCCCGATGAAGAAGGTTTGCTTGCCAGGTCAGACATACCTGTTCTGGTGGGAGTGCCGGGAGTATTTACGTCATTTTCTTCAGGAGATTCCGTAAAGATAGATGTGAAACGGGGAATTATATATAAGTGAGTAGTGAATAGTGAGTGGACGTGGACGGGAATTACTTACACTCACTATTTCGCCAGTTCCTGGAGCAAGAATCCTGCCACAGAGGATTCTATAGGCGTTTCACCCTTTGCGGACGCCCTTATGGCATCCATTACTTCATCAACTTTGTATTTTATCATGTATCCTTTTGCACCTGCTTTAAAGGATTCTATGACAGATGTTTTATTACATAAAACAGTAAGCATTACAATCCTTGCTTTCGGATAAATTTTAAGAATTTTTTTTGTAGTTTCTATTCCGTCCATTTCAGGCATCATAATATCCATGAGTATAACATCAGGGAAATCGTCTGTATGATATAATTTCCTCAGAGCATCCAGGCCGTTTACTGCTATGCCTGTAAGCTCCATATCTTTATTTATTTCTATTAAGTTTTTAAAGAGTGATCTGATACCGTCTTCATCATCTACAAGAAAAACTTTTATTTTTTCGTCATGTTCTTCTCTGTCCATATCTGAAGATAAACCGATGGAATCTTTGAATTTTTTACTCAATTTGCTCGTACTGTCTTTTATTTTATTTACCAGGCTTGATTTTGTTGCTTTTATGCTCTCCTCTAATTTTACAAGTTCTTTTTTTAAGTGATTAATAGATTGATATCTCCTGTTAATATCATGTTCTACAGCTTTCATTATTATAAAATCCAGTTTCGACGGGAGTTCCGGTTTCAGTTTTTTTAATGTCTGAAATTTAAAGGGTACCATAGGTGAAATACCTGTTATCAGGTGATGTAATGTTGCTCCCAGTGAATATATGTCACTTCTGGGATCATGTTTACCTTCATACTGTTCGGGAGGGGCATAGCCTTCAGTCCCTGCAGACGTTTTTTCATGGCTGTATTCTTTATCAATTACTCTGGCAGCAAGGCCGAAATCTACCAGCATTATCTGATTGTCTGCATCTCTTACCATAATATTGGAAGGTTTCAAATCTCTGAATACTACGGGATGGGTCTGACTGTGAAGATATTCCAGAACATCACAGATTTGAATTGCCCACTCTAAAACTTTCTCTATATCCAGTCCGTCAGTTCCCGCTTCATTTGATATTGATTCCAGATCTTTACCTTCTATATGATCCATGACTATATAATATTTACCATTTGTACTGAAATAATCTATAACATAGGGAAGGTTTTTATGACGGAGTTTTGCAAGCATTTCCGCTTCTGACTTAAACTGTGATATTATATAGTTTTTTTCGTCGTCCTGAAATCCGTCCAGAACCAGTTCTTTTACGGCACATATACTGCTTAAATTCCCGTCTTCAGCTTTATATACTCTGCCCATTCCCCCTGTTTTCAGCAGATCCGTTATCTTAAATCTTTCTCTGAGTATCGTATGGGGATGTAAAAGACCTTCTTCCTTGAGTTCTATAAGGGCTGAACCGCAGTGAGTGCAGAAATCCAGTTCTGCTTTTTCCGATTTCTTGCATGCAGAACAATAAATTAAATCCATCGAATTCTCCTTGATTGGTGGTGCGTAATGTGTGACAGGCGAGTTTTATTATTCACGACTCACTATTTACCATTTCCATATTATAAATTAAGATAGAGCATTTTGCAATTATGAATTAATAACTATCTTGACAGAAATATCTCTATGGACTATACTATGTTACACAAAAGCCGGAGTGGCGGAACAGGTAGACGCGCTGGTCTCAAAAACCAGTGGGGGTAACTCCATGTCGGTTCGAGTCCGACCTTCGGCATAATAAATCAGCCGGTATTTTTGCTGGCTGATTTATCTTTAGAGATATCCTGTTAATTCCACAAATCCCAAAAATCCTGGTCGTTTTTCAGTGAATTTTGCTATTGGAGCATGATTTTTATTTGTGTGAAATTTATTATATTTTTTTAGAAAATTAGAAAAAATAGTTTACAAATAAAAAAACCTGTGATAGAATAATAGCTATTATGGGGTTTTATATAACAATTAAAGGGGGTTTTGTAAGGGTGACTCCAATAAAGATATAAAACAAAGGATCTTTCATCAAGCGCGTATATGGAAAATTATTGTTTTTCCATTATACAAAAAAATATCAGTACCCCTTACACTCTCCGGCTATTTCAGGCAACCAGGTAGCAGGGGAGTGTTTGTTAGTAGAAAATATCTTCGCTTCTTTCATTTTTCTGTGTCACCTCTATCTTAATTTATGCTCACAAGTGATTTAATAAGATTTCATTACAGAGGTCCCGACGTATATCCTTCTTATATAAAAACAGGTGAGAAATACCTTGCCATAGCAGTAGAATTAATAGATATTTATAATAAATTTACCGGTAGAACCAGAGGAGAACTGAATGAAGCTATTAAGGATTATATAGGTTTCGGCACTGATTATAAAATTAAAAGAGGCCTTTCCAGAATACTTCAGACAGAGTGCAGTGAATTTAATGTATTATCTAAATTTCTTCCTTCTGAAATTCGCCGTAAAGTTTTTACTATGGCATCGGAAAATTTTCCTGTCACAGAAAGGCCTGATACAATTCACCCCGTAACAAGGAAAGATATATTAAATCAGGTTGCGTCAGACCTGGGCGGTACTGTTGAGGATATAGAGCAGGGATTTTATGCCGACCTTGTAGACAGTCATGTACTGAGTACATTTCATAGCCCTGAACCTTTATGGCTATTAAACAGATATAATCTTGCTCTTGCCCAGGGTATTCTATATTCCTGTCTGGAAATGAAAATTATTGCCTATAAAAATCTTCCTGTAAGATACAAACAGATTTTTAAATTTATAAAGTTTTATAGATTAATACATCAGGTAAAAGGTGATCTCGATAGCGGTTATGAAATTCTTCTTGACGGCCCTGTGAGCATGTTCAAGCAGTCAAGAAAATACGGTATACAGATGTCTTCTTTTCTTCCTGCACTCATACTCTGCACGAAATGGAAAATGGATTCAGAAATTAAATGTGATGACGGTAAAATAAGAACTTTTTCTCTTGATACCGATTCTGATCTTGTATCACATTATACGGATTCAGGGGAATATGATTCACTGCTGGAAGAAAAATTTGCCGAAAGATTTAAAAAACTGGATTCTCCCTGGCAGATAGAAAGGGAAACAGAGATAGTAAATCTTAAAGAAACTGTGTTTATTCCTGATTTTACCTTTTACAATAAGGAAGACGGCAGAATCGCTTATATGGAAATTGTAGGTTTCTGGAGACCTGAGTATTTGAAGAGAAAATTTAAAAAACTTCAACAGGCAAGTGTCAATACTATAGTGGCAATTTCTGAAGATTTAAATGTATCGGAAGAAAAGATCAAGAATTTCCCCGGCACTTACTTTTTCTTTAAAACCTCAATTAATCCTTCCACTGTAATGGATATACTGGAACAGATCGGAAGACCGCTGGAGATACGGTAGTGAAAAGTGAAAAGCGGAAAGTGAAAAGTGAGTGGTGAGAAGGTTTACCCTGCGCGTCACTCGTTACGCGTTACGCATAACGCATAACGCATAACGCATAACGTTTTTTATTCGTCTGCCATTTTTTCAATATCTGCCATAAGATCTCCCAGAATTGCTTCCGCTTTCGATTTATAAGTATCTCTTTTATAAGCAGTATCTGCTGCATCTCTCTGAAATCTTGTTACTATGGCTTTGTCTACACGACTTCTCTGTTTGGCGTCTGCAGTGGCTTTAGCAGGTAAATATCTCTGATGAAATTTCTGTGCTTCCAGAAGAAGCCCTTCTGCTTCTGCGAGCATTTTTTTGTGTTTATCTGTCAATATATCTTCCTCTTTTAAAGATTTTATATCAAATAATAAATCTTTTATTACCTGGCCCTGATCAACTTCTCCGGCTTTCATAAATATTAAG
>DAIOEN010000296.1:0-7139 GCA_036746235.1 Vulcanimicrobiota bacterium
CTGTTATCTAAATATTCCGATGTTTTTTCTGCACTTTCATAAACGGATTCCAGTCCTTTTGTAATAGCTTCCTTCATCTTTTTCAAATTCTCAACAGAGTTTTCTTTGACCTCAGGTTGTGAATTGATTACTGCAGTGTCTTTTACTTCTTCTTGTTCATTTCTTTTTTCTCGCCCTTTCACAACGGGGTTTTTTATATATTGAGCAGAATTATTTATTTTCATAGTTTCTACCTCCAGAATTTACAGATATCCATACTAACAGGCATGACCGGAGCGGTCATAATCAGATATAAAAATTAACAAAAAGTAAAACATAAGACTTCATCATTTTCATATAAAAGTATAACCGTGAATTTATATTTTAACAAGGTAGTAAATGTTAATAATATGTTAAAAGATTGCCAGATTCTGTTTTTTAAAATATAATTGAGAGTATGCTGTTATATATGAAAATGAAATGGTACTGAAGATAAAAAGGACATAGTGAATGGACGAATTAAATCATAAAGATGAAATTTCCCCATGTCTCTCTCCCGGCACGGTGCTTTACAATAAGTATGAAATACTCTATGTAATAGGGCAGGGCGGATGTGGCAGGGTTTATAAGGCAAGGGATATAAACAGCCATGATACAATATGGGCAGTAAAAGAAATTTTCTCTATGGAAGAATCTTCTGCTCTTAATGTAAAGGAAATTTTCCGGAGAGAAGCGTCTATGCTTTCCTCTCTGAAACATAAACATATACCGAAAATAAGGGAATATTTTATAATTGCCCCTTCATATTATATAGTCATGGAATATATAGAAGGTAAAACACTTCAGGAAATATATAAAAATGAACAGAGACTATGGACGGAAAAAGAACTGGCAGGATTTGCCATTTCTCTGTGCGATGTTCTCATATATCTCCATGAACATTCT
This sequence comes from Vulcanimicrobiota bacterium, assembly GCA_036746235.1. Taxonomy (GTDB): domain Bacteria; phylum Vulcanimicrobiota; class SpSt-956; order SpSt-956; family JAKJGF01; genus CALARM01. The sequence goes on from DAIOEN010000296.1 coordinate 925, forward strand.
GTCGTATTCAGAGATTTAAAAACAAAAAATATCATCATAGATGAATATGAAGTGCCTAAATTAATAGATTTCGGTATTGCCCGTCATTTCAGACCGGGTCAGACGGAAGATACGATAAAAATCGGAACGGTGGGTTATGCGGCACCTGAACAGTACGGTAAAAAAGGCGGAGGGAGTGATGAAAGAACTGATATTTATGCCCTTGGTGTCCTTCTTCATTACCTTGCCACAGGAGATGACCCGGAAGAAAAAAAAGATCCTTTCTACTTTATACCTGTAAGAGAAATTAACAGAAATATTTCAGTAAATTTTGAAGAACTCATAAACAGATGTATAAAATTTCGTAAAGATGAGAGATTTGCCTCTGTAAGAGACATAAAGAAAGAACTTAAGAAACTGCACTCTACATATTTATCATGTACTGAAAAAATTGGAGAAAGTCTTCCAGAAAAGAAAAAATATAATTTTTCCCATTTGAAAAAAGAAAAAAAATACGCCCCTTCCACCGTTCCTGCCGGCTCGAAAATAATAATTACAGAGCAAATTTTTGATGATTGTTTTATAAGTAGTTCTCAAAAAAATGGAGAAAATAATGTAAAAATTACAACACAGGGTAATGAGAGATATATCATAAAGCTTCCTCCTGAAGGTATAAACGGAGAAAAAATAGGAGGTCTTTTATTTATGGCTGTCTGGTTAACAGGATGGACTACAGGAGGGATATTTGCCTTATTCAAATTAATAACAGATTTTAATTGTTTTCTTTTTTTCTGGCTTTGTTTCTGGATAGTATTCGAAGGTCTGGCCATAGTTACCTTGATAAATCTTATTACATCTATGGTGGGAAGAGTTTCTATAAGCTTTGACAGAGAATATATGAAAATAAAAATTTACTGGCTTGGCGTTTTCCCTGTTGAAAAAGCTTATCCTCTATGCTCTCTTACAGATTTACATCTTGATAAAATAACTGAACCTTCTGCCACGAAAAAAGAAAATTTCCCTGAAGGTCTCCCTCATGTTATTACTGTTAAAAGTAAAGATAAAAAAATAAATATTACTTTCAAAGGAACAGACGATGAAAATAGATGGCTTTATACTGAAATAAAACATATATTGACTTATCTTGGCTGTGAAAAAATATAATTTTAAAGGAATATTCAATATTTACAAAGTCGAAATTATGTTTTAATTGAAGCTGTTCAAAGGATTTTCAATAAACACCGTAGAAATAATTCCTTTATATATGAAAGAAAGGAGAATTTTTATGAGAAAAAAGTTATTACTCTTATGTTTTTTGTTACTGTTCCTTACAATAGAGTCTGTCCTGGCAGGTGAAAGGCCAGAGATAACAGTAAATAATTTTTATGCATGGTATATGGAGAACAGTGATATTTACAGGGATGTTTTTGTAGAACAGAAGGGAAATTTCGACCCGGAACTTTACAAATTGCTTCAGAAAGCCTTTCCTCTGCAACCGAAGGATGGCTTCTGGATTGATTTTGACCCCTTTATAAATTCTCAAATGGGAGCAAAATCCTATTCTATTGCAAAAGAAAACATGGGAGACACAAAATCCTCTGTAGTGGTAAATATTACTAACAGCAGGGGCGGGAAAAATTCTGTTACTGTCATTCTCAAAAAAATTGACGGAAAATGGAAAATTTCAAATTTTGTCTATCCTGAATTTGAGCTGCTTGGTTTTCTTAAGAAGAATATGAAGTAGATGTTAACAGAAGGAATATTACTGAAAGACAGATATAAGATAGATTCTTTAATAAAATCAGGCGGTATGGGGTCAATCTATAAAGCCTCTGATATAAGATTGAACTGTATCTGTGCCGTAAAAGAACTGATACCTTCATATGGAGATACGGAAAATGTGGAATGGTTTGAAAGAGAGGCGAAAATTCTTGCCTCTCTTTCTCATCAGGGACTTCCGAAGGTGTCGGATTATTTTACATGTAACGGCATGTACTATCTTGTTATGGATTTTATTGAAGGAGAAGATCTCCTGACTGTTCTGGAAAAAGAAGGCAATCCGGGATTATCAGAGGAAAAGGTTATTACATGGACTGAAGAAATTTTAAAGATCCTGGATTATCTCCACAGCCGGAATCCTCCTGTCCTTTACAGGGACATGAAACCTGCAAATATTATGTTAAATAAAGAAGGAAGAATTTTCTTGATAGATTTTGGCATAGCAAAAGTCTTTGATAATATACAGACCCAGACTGTAATAGGTACGGAAGGGTATGCGCCTCCGGAACAGTTTCATGGACATGCGGAAATAAGATCAGATCTATATTCTCTCGGCGCAACGGCACATCATCTCCTGTCAGGTATAGAACCGGTACCATTTAAATTTGAAGATATCCTGTCTGTATCTTCCGGGTTCAGAAGAATCATTATGAAATCTTTAAGCTATAAGGCAGAAGAAAGATTTACTTCTGCCAGAAGAATGTTGAAAGAATTAACTTTGATAAAAAAGGACAGGAATTCCGCAGAACATAATACCTCTTCTGTCAGGGGAACATGGAAAACACAGTTTGCCGACACGGAAGCACTTCTCAGAAATATTCACTTTCTCGATGAAAACTGCGGCTGGGCAGTCGGGTACGGAGGGTTCTTTGACGGTGTTATATTGAATACTGTAAACGGAGGAAAAAGCTGGACGGTAAAAAAAACTGCAGGTCTTTCGGATATATATTTTGTAAGTCCATCCGAAGGATGGGCAGTGGGAGGAGGATTAACGGGAGGAATTATTTTATATACCGCTGACGGAGGAAAAACATGGAAAAAGAAAAAAGCGGGTCTCTTTGTACCTGTCCTTAATAAAGTTTATTTTATTAATTTTACTACCGGCTGGATTGCAGGAGATAAAGGATTTATCCTTCATACGAAAGACGGAGGGAACACATGGGAGAAACAGAAGAGTAATACTTCCATGGAACTTTATTCAATCCATTTTGTAAATAATAATACGGGATGGATTGCAGGACAGGGGGGATTAATACTTCATACAAAAGACGGGGGAGAGAAATGGATAAAACAGGAAAGCAGAACATCGGCATTCATGAGAAGTGTTTATTTCATTGATGAACTTCATGGCTTCATAACAGGAGACAGGGGAACTCTTCTCTGTACAGAAGACGGAGGGCATAAATGGGAAAAAAAAGAAATTAATTTTTCTTTGAATCTGAATGCAATTACCTTTATTGATAAATATGGTTTTATAGCCGGGGAAAAAGGCACTGTTTTACAATCCGGGGACCGGGGAGAAACATGGGAGAAAATACCCGCTATTACCTCATCAAATCTTTTCGGAATTTATTTTTTAGATAATAAAAAAGGCTTTGTCGCCGGAGAAAAAGGCACTGTTTTGAAATATGGCGATTGAAAAATTTTATCTTGAAAAGACACTCCATCCCCATTTTTTTAATATTTCAGCTCTCTGCCTTACAACGCCGTCAGGAGCATAAAGTATTTTCAGAGTATCATCACTCTGAGTTTCATAGGTTAACAGTAAATGTGTCATACGGGTTCTATCTTTTTTATTAAGCATACCTGCTTTAAGACCGAGACCATAGGAACAGGGAAGACCTGCAAATATTATTAAAAACAAAAAAACAGTTAAGATTTTTATGAAATTCTTTTTACTATAATGTAAAAGGTCAAGAAACATACAGTATAAAGCTGTTACAGCCATAAGAGAAAAAACTGTATATCTGGGAGTAAAAGCCTGTTCTATACCGGAGTTGAGTCTGCCGGCAGAAATAGATAATACAGTCAGAAAAGAAAATATTAACATTGCCACCCAGAAAGAATTTTCATTGAGTCTCTTATATTTGCAAATCAGAAAAATACACAGGGAAAGTAAGATGAAAAATATTACCGCCCATATAAGAGCCGTACTTTTATCCCAGAAAAGAGATGTTCCGAGACATGTGAGAAAATAATTCAGAAACTCAGGAATTCTGTGGGAAAAATAGAATATATCAGACGAATTATCCGGCTTTTTATAATTTAGCAGAAATACAGTCCATGCCAGAATGCCTGTTATTGACCAGAATACGGGATAAAGCTTCTTCTTAGAAAGAATCATGAGTTGTATAAACCCTGCAGGCCATATAAACAGACCCATGGTGCCGGAAAAGGATGCAACTGTTCCGCTTATAAGGGCTGATATAAAATAGATTATACTGTATTGTTTTTGACAGAGATAAATTGAATAAAAACCTGTTATGGTAAAAAAGTAAACCATTAAAAACTGTATGTTGAATCCTGTAAGAAATAATTCATACTGCCTCCAGCTAAAAATGAGATACGGTAAAGGTATAAGCCAGAAAGATACAGGATTTATATTGCATTGATTTTTAATGATAAGAAAAATGATAATAAGGCTTAAAAGAAAAAATCCCATGGTGAAATATATCTCTATAACAGTATTATATTTGCTTAAGATACCGATGATTAAGATAAGGATTCTTGGGAAAAATATGATATGATCGCTGTGCTGTGCAAAGAGATCAGACCATGTGAGATTACGTGAATAAAATTTATCAAAATAAGGTACAAGTTCCCATTCATCCCAGAAAGGAACATTTACGGAAAATAAATATATATAAAAAAACGCCAGTATTACAGGCATTATATAGAATACAATAATGAGATATTTTAGTTTTTTCATATATAGTTTTTAAGGCGTGACGCGTGATGCGTTATATAAAGTTGAGAGTTGAGGGTTGAGAGTTTAAAATCAGTCAACTCTCAACTCTTAAACTATAAACTCTACTCACCGTTCACTGGTCACTGGTCACTGCTCACTGGCTTTCTTCCCACATTCTGGCTCTCTCTACAGATTTCTTCCATCCTTTATATAGAGATTCTCTCTTTTTATCTTCCATAGACGGAGTAAATCTTCTGTCTACCTTCCACTTGCGTCCTATTTCTTCTTTGTTTTCCCAGAAACCTGTGGCGAGTCCTGCCAGGTAAGCCGCTCCCAGGGCAGTTGTTTCCCTTACGGTAGGCCTGTCTACAGTTACTCCCAGTATGTCTGCCTGGAACTGCATGAGGAAATTATTGGCACTTGCCCCTCCGTCAACCTTCAGGGATGATAATTTAATATGTGAATCTTCTTCCATTATTTTTAAAACATCTTCTGTCTGATATGCTATGGATTCCAGGGTTGCTCTTATTATGTGATTTTTATTGGCTCCCCTCGTAAGACCTGAAATTGTTCCTCTTGCATACATATCCCAGTAAGGGGCACCGAGTCCTACAAAAGCGGGAACAACATAAACTCCGTTTGAATCCTGAACCTTTGCAGCAAAATATTCACTGTCTGAAGCACTGTCTATCAGTTTCATTTCATCTCTGAGCCACTGTATGGCAGCACCTCCTATGAAAATACTTCCTTCCAGTGCATAATGGACTTTCCCGTCAAGGCCCCATGCAATTGTGGTAAGTAATCCATGTTTTGAAGATTTCATCTGTTCTCCTGTATTCATAAGGAGAAAACATCCTGTGCCATAGGTGTTTTTTGCCATGCCCGGCTCATAACATGCCTGACCGAAGAGTGCTGCCTGCTGGTCACCTGCTATGCCTGACACAGGTATCTGAACCCCTCCGAAAAATTTTCTATCACTCAGGCAGTAAATTTCGCTGGAAGGTTTTACAGAAGGAAGCATGGAATGAGGTATGGCGAAATAATTTAAGATTTTTTCATCCCATGTAAGGTTTTTTATGTTAAATAACATGGTTCTTGATGCATTGGAATAATCTGTTACATGAGCCGCACCTCCTGTAAGATTCCATATGATCCATGTATCTACGGTGCCCAGTAAAATATCTCCTTTTTCTGCTCTATCCCTTACTCCCGGCACATTATCCAGAATCCATTTTACCTTTGTCCCTGAAAAATAGGCATCACATACAAGACCTGTGTTTTCTCTTATATATTGTTCCATACCGTTTGCTTTTAATTCATCACAGAGAGGGGCAGTACGTCTGCACTGCCATACAATGGCATTATATACAGGTTTACCTGTGTTTTTATCCCATAATATCACGGTTTCTCTCTGATTTGTAATACCTATGCCTGCAATGTCTTCTGCCTTTATGCCTGCAAGTTCCATTACTTCTATTGCAACGGAAATCTGTGTGGACCATATTCCCATAGGGTCATGTTCAACCCAGCCCGGTTTCGGATAGATCTG
>DAIOEN010000297.1:0-7124 GCA_036746235.1 Vulcanimicrobiota bacterium
TCTCAGACCTTCTCAAACGAAAAGACAGGGTAATAGCAGATTATGAGGAAGCCCTTAAGAGGGAGAAGAAAAATGCCCCGAATAAACCCCTTTCTGAAGTATTTGCAGATATTATGGATGAAGAAGACCTTACCATGCCATGCCTTATGTGTAACTGGTAGAGATTTTATTTGCAAAAATGAGCATAGCAGTATAAACGAAGGTTTGCCAGAAGCAATGGCCATCTTTGAACCTGATAAACGGGCAATTTGAAGTGAAACCCGGTGATTTCTGTAACTGGAAATCAGATATGCAGACCACCATTTAAATCATTCTGCTTCTTAACGTTCATCTGTCAACATCTGAATTTCTTCAACAGAAAGCCCGGTAGCCTGTGCAATTTGTTCCAGTGACATATTCATTTTCAATAAATTTTTCGCAATATTTCTACTTTTATTCAGTTCACCCTCGGCTTTACCCTCGGCCTTGCCTTTCTCAATACCCTTCTCCATAACCTGTTTAAATACAGTATCAATCATAGCTATCCCTCCTTCATTAATATCTATTTTTATATTCCATTTCTTATAATTTGAATAACCCCTGAACCAGAACCCTATGAATTTTCTCATAGCTATATCAGGATTCTTATTTATCGTATCCTGTAACAGTTTTGCCCTCTTCTGACCTTCTATTTCATCTCTGGCTATAAGGAAAGATAGGATTGCTGCCAGCAGGTTCTCATTCTCAATCAATCCATCCAGCTTATCTGCCTCATCCTGAAGTTCTTTAAAGGTCAATTTGAATATTTCAAATTTCGGTAAATACTTCATTAACCGCTTATATGGCTGAGCTACCAGATCTTCTATATGTACCGGTGCAGTCAGATTATCTTTATCTGTATATATCAGGACTGGAAATACAGGAGGCAGCAGGTCATCACCTTTTATCTCCTTATGTGTGATTAATTCCTGATATAGCAGGAGAATATACGTTAATATCCTCAAAGTTATAAATCTGTCCGGAGACGATTGAAACTCAAAAAAGATTAAGAGATAAGCACAGTCTCCATTCTTCAATGTTATCTCCAGAACTACATCATTTTCTCTTTCCTGAAATAGTTCTGTAATATAGCTTTTATTAGGAGTATGAATACTGCTCAGGTCGGTATCTTTTACAAATTCCTGTTCATCGGCAAATCCTACAAGGAAATCTCTGACTATCTCAGGTCTTGTGAAGAGTTCCTTCAGGGTTTTATCGTGAATATTATGGTCTATTGGCTGTTTCTTATTATTTTTATTATCCATATATTAATTATACCATATTTTGCAAGGTGTATGAAGGTTTTCACAGGGTGTTCTGTTAAAATGTTCGTAACACTTCATCTCCTCAAAGGAAAAGACAGATTATGAGGAAGGGAAGAGAGAGAAGAAAAATGCCCCGAATAAGCCACTTTCTGAAGTATTTGCAGATATTATGGATGAGGAAGATCTTACCATGCCATGCCTTATGTGTAACTGGTAGGCTATATTTTACCTGTCTTATCTGTTTTGATACAGCCAGCTACAGAGATTAATCGGATTTCACAGGAAAGAGAAAATTGAGATAAAATTTTCTATGAATTATGATATGCGCAATTTTTATCTCTGTTATAGCACGAAGCTAAAACTGCAACCACTGGTTGCAGAAATTGGTTGGACTCATAATCTCATTATTATGGAAAAATGTAAAGACGATTTACAGCGTGAATTTTATATGCGAATGACAGGAAAATACGGATGGACAAAAAATGTTCTTATTCATCAGATAGAAAATCATACCTATGAAAAAACACTTGTCAACCAGACTAATTTTGAAGAAACTCTTCCCTTACCTGTTCGTGAAGCGGCAAAACTTGCAGTTAAAGATGAATATACGTTTGACTTTCTTGAGTTAAATGAAGAACATACTGAACGGCAGATGGAAAAAGCTTTACTTTTAACTGAAGCTAATATAAAAAAGAAACTGGCCTCTTATCTGGATGATGAATTATTGTCAGAACCGGTTGTCATGGAAAAGATATCCGGTGGAGATCTGATGATAACCTTCGGATATGAGGAGCCGGAATTTCATCCTGAAGATATTGCTGTAATCCTGAGGAATGGCCCCTTGCCTGGAAAAGTTTCCATTGTTAAATGTGAGGAAATACATAAAGGAGACAAATAATGGCAGAGAAAAAAATCCGTCATATAATGGGTCTGTCAGGCGGGAAAGACAGTACTGCCCTTGCAGTTCTTTTACATAAGGAAATCCCTGATATGGAATATTTCTTCTGTGATACTCAGAAAGAACTGTCTGAAACTTATGAATATCTTGAAAGGATAAAAGCGCGATTCGGACTGAAGATTAACTATCTGAGTTCTGAAAGGGGATTTGATTTCTGGCTCGATATGTACGGCGGTTACCTTCCGTCCCCCAGAACCAGGTGGTGTACCAGGAAATTAAAGATAGAACCTCTTGAAAAATTCACAGGTGATGATGAAGCAGTAAGCTATGTCGGAATCCGTAGGAAATACGAATGGGTTAAACTGGCAGAAATTCATCCCGATTTATTTGCCGAAGCGGTGAAATATGAAAAAGAACACAGTGACGGCCGGATTTATACATGGACTGATACGGAAAGCCTTACGGATCTTCTCAAAAGAAAAGACAGGGTAATAGCAGATTATGAGGAAGCCCTGAAGAGGGAGAAGAAAAATGCACCGAATAAACCCCTTTCTGAAGTATTTGCAGATATTATGGATGAGGAAGATCTTACCATGCCATGCCTTATGTGTAACTGGTAGAAATTTACTTTTTTACCTTAAGCTTTTCTATGTCTTCTTTCGATAGGCCTGTTATCTCTGAAATTTCTTCTATTGTATAGTTCTTTTTCAATAATTTATTTGCTATTTCCAGGTCTCTTTCTTTTTTACCTTTTTTTATAGCCCTCTTTTCAAATTCTGTTATAACCATTTTGTTTTTCACCTCCTGATATTTTTCTATCTCTTCATAGATAAGCTCTTTGAATTTTTCATCCTTAAGCTGTAATATAATCTCTATAAACCTGAACATCTCTAATATTTCGTCTTCACTGTAGCCCTGCTCAAACATCAATCTTATGAGTTTTCTTTTGAATTTATATCTCAACTCTTCATCACTTTTACTTTCAAGCCCGTATTTAACTGCAAGGGTGACAAGGGCAAAAGGATTTGTCTGACTTAAGAGATATTCTTCCTCATAGTCTATGAGTTTTACTGTTCTGTATTTATAAGCAAGTTCTGTCTGGTAGAAATCATACTGAAATTTGAGGGGATAGCTTTTGCTTTTCCCCGTAAATACTGCAAGACTGACTATTTTTTGTCTGTATTTATCATAGATTCTGTAAAAATACCGGAACATCCTTTCCGGAAATTCCTTCTGTTTTGAAAACTGCACCTCAAGATGAACTATAATCCATTGCTCCTGACCGTTTTTCAGGCTTACTTTTACGAGTTTATCTACAAATCTTTTTGTGTCTTTAGATTTCGGAGCTATAGTTTGCAGTTCTTTTTCTAAAAAAGTATAACCTTCTGTAAAATCTATATCTATTGCCAGATCAGGCATATAGAAACAGGTGAACTGTTTAAAGAGTTTTTCTATTATTTCCTTCCATATTTCGTCAAACGTTGCCATAAGTTTATTTTATCATACTCATAAGGGAAGGTAAAGATTATCTTTTAATTCTGAAGCACTGAAGGTTATTCTTCCGACAAAATTCACTGTTCTACCATTCAGAGTATGATCGGAAAAATCAGGGATTTTCCCAGAGATTATTTCGATTACATAATAATAGACGAAGCACACCACGGAGCGGCAAGAACCTAAAGATATCTTATAGAATATTTTGATCCGAAATTTTTAAAGGGATATAAAAAAGATAATGGGACAGATGGAAGAAGATCTGATAAAATATTATAAAGACAGACTGAATATAGATTTACCGGCCCATGTGATAAATTATTTTGAAGACGGCTGAAGAGGTAAGATGATGATTGAATATGATAAAATAGTAAGAGACAGAATTCCTGAAATAATAGAAAAGTCAGGTGCAAAATATGATATAGAAATCCTTACGGATGAACAGGCACTCATCTATCTGGAAAAGAAACTTCAGGAAGAACTTGATGAATATTATAAAAACAGAAGTGTCGAGGAACTTGCCGATATAATGGAAGTCATAGAGGCAATAGCAGAGAGGAAATGCTGTAATTTCGGGAAATTGCTTTCATTAAAAGAGGAAAAGAGAAAAGCAAGGGGAGGATTTGAGAAGAATATACTCCTTAAAAGGACTTACTGAAAAAGGTGAATGGAACGTATGGATTATATGGATAGAATAACGTCAGATCCTGATATAATGACAGGTAAACCTGTTATAAAAGGAACGAGAATAACAGTAGAAATAATCCTGAGAAAACTTTCGGAAGGAATGACTTTTGAGGAACTGTTAGAAGTTTATCCACATTTAGAAAAAGAAGACCTGATTGCCTGTCTTTCTTATGCCCCGGATACCATATAACAGTGACTGATTTCTCATTTTAAAGAAGGTGACTTTATGTCCTGCCTGTTCAGAATTATATTGAGACCTGAGCCGGAAGGAGGCTATACTGTAATAGTTCCTTCTCTGCCCGGCTGCATTACTTATGGAGAGACAGCAGAAGAATCTGTCAAAATGGGAGAAGATGCAATTCGCTCTTATCTTGAGAGCATGAAAAAACATGGAGAGGAAATTATTGGTGACGCCGGGACTCTGGAAATGTTTTTAAAGATAGAACATATATGACTTACCGCCTCCTTGAAGAAAGCGGCATAGGACTTCCTGATTATTACAGATGGCGGAGCCGTTCCGGCTGTTTCTTCTGTTTCTTCCAGAGGAAATACGAATGGGTTAAACTGGCAGAAATTCATCCCGATTTATTTGCCGAAGCGGTGAAATATGAAAAAGAACACAGTGACGGCCGGATTTATACATGGACTGATACGGAATCTCTCTCAGACCTTCTCAAACGAAAAGACAGGGTAATAGCAGATTATGAGGAAGCCCTGAAAAGAGAAAAGAAAAATGCCCCGAATAAACCCCTTTCTGAAGTATTTGCAGATATTATGGATGAAGAAGACCTTACCATGCCATGCCTTATGTGTAACTGGTAGAGATTTTATTTGCAAAAATAAGCAGAGCAGTATAACCGAAATTTTGCCGGAAGTAATGGACATCTTTGAAGCTGACAAATGGACAATTGGGATCCAGACCAGGTGATTTCTGTAACTGGAAAGCAGATCTGCAGACCACCATTTAAATCATTCTGCTTCTTAACGTTCATCTGTCAATGTCTGAATTTCTTCAATAGAAAGCCCGGTAGCCTGTGCAATTTGTTCCAGTGACATATTCATTTTTAATAAATTTTTCGCAATATTTCTACTTTTATTCAGTTCACCCTCGGCCTTACCCTCGGCCTTACCTTTCTCAATACCCTCGGCCCTGCCTTTCTCAATCCCCTTCTCCATAACCTGTTTAAATACAGTATCAATCATAGCTATCCCTCCTTCATTAATATCTATTTTTATATTCCATTTCTTATAATTTGAATAACCCCTGAACCAGAACCCTATGAATTTTCTCATAGCTATATCAGGATTCTTATTTATCGTATCCTGTAACAGTTTTGCCCTCTTCTGACCTTCTATTTCATCTCTGGCTATAAGGAAAGATAGGATTGCTGCCAGCAGGTTCTCATTCTCAATCAATCCATCCAGCTTATCTGCCTCATCCTGAAGTTCTTTAAAGGTCAATTTGAATATTTCAAATTTCGGTAAATACTTCATTAACCGCTTATATGGCTGAGCTACCAGATCTTCTATATGTACCGGTGCAGTCAGATTATCTTTATCTGTATATATCAGGACTGGAAATACAGGAGGCAGCAGGTCATCACCTTGTAATGACTTTCAGTTCGCTGACTTTTTCGAAATGTTTATCTCTGGTTAGAAGGGGTATATTATATTCCAAACAGATAGCTGCTATCCATATGTCATTTTCCGGGATAGGATTACCTGCCTGTTTAAGATAGAAACGTATGGTGGAATATCTGTTACATATAGCTTCATCTACAGGAAGCAAAACAGAGTTTTCTAAAAAATCATATATAGCCTTTTTATTTTCTTTAGATTGTTTACTGTTAATTGCACCATAGAGCAGTTCTCCGAGAACTATGGCAGGAAGAAAAAGTATTTCTACTCCGTCAATTATTGCACACACCTCATCAATCCCTTTTCTATATGCAATAACTGCATTGGTATCAATAGCTAATTTACCACTCACCTTCAATTTTACCGAACTCCTCATCTATTAATTTCTGCATTTTATCGGCTTCTTCTTTATCCAGTGTTCCTGCAAGCTTACTGAGTCCTTCTCTGGTTCTCTTAGGGTAAATTATTATTGATATTTTTTCATGTTCTGCCAGCCCTTCTATAGGATTGACTGGTTTCAAAACATTATCTTCATAGATTACTTCTATAGTCTGAACCATACATATACACCCCCCGGTTAAATCGCAGCTTCTCTGTTTATTATACTATCATAGTTGTGTTTTAATTGCAAATAAGAGGGAGAAGAAAAATGCCCCGAATAAACCCCTTTCTGAAGTATTTGCAGATATTATGGATGAAGAAGACCTTACCATGCCATGCCTTATGTGTAACTGGTAGAGATTTTATTTGCAAAAATAAGCAGAGCAGTATAACCGAAATTTTGCCGGAAGTAATGGACATCTTTGAAGCTGACAAATGGACAATTGGGATCCAGACCAGGTGATTTCTGTAACTGGAAAGCAGATCTGCAGACCACCATTTAAATCATTCTGCTTCTTAACGTTCATCTGTCAATGTCTGAATTTCTTCAATAGAAAGCCCGGTAGCCTGTGCAATTTGTTCCAGTGACATATTCATTTTTAATAAATTTTTCGCAATATTTCTACTTTTATTCAGTTCACCCTCGGCCTTACCTTTCTCCATACCCTCGGCCCTGCCTTTCTCAATACCCTTCTCCATAACCTGTTTAAATACAGTATCAATCATAGCTATCCCTCCTTCAT
>DAIOEN010000298.1:0-7075 GCA_036746235.1 Vulcanimicrobiota bacterium
GGTACAAGGTTTTTATATGAACACTTTATTATGCTGTATTTTTAGAGATTTTTTGGAAAATTCAGAAAATAAATGTTACATAATGTATGTATAAATCATATTTTAGAACTATAAAAAATGCGGTTCTTTGATAAATAACATCTAATTCCAATGAAGAATCTTTTATAGTAAAGATTTTTAGGTAATTTTCAAATGTTACATAATTATATTGTGTAACATTTCTATAGATAAGAAATTTTCCTTAAGAAAAATGTTAAATTTGTATAAGAAATTTGCTTAACGTGGAATTTTGTCAAAATGAACCCGGTACCCCTTATAGGTAAATAACTTTATATATTTTTAATAAATAGAAAAATTAAGCTAATTTTTACAGTTCATTTAATATAAACAAATTTATCTATAAATGTCGTTAAATACTTATTTAATGACATTTTGGAAAATTTAAACCCTGTAATTGCAAGGGTTTCTTGCAATTCACTAAATCATAAAAAATTCATCTCTTGTAAACCATATAAAAACCAGTAAAATCAAGGCTTTTATAAAAATAACTGACTGAAATTATAGGGAATTTTTCGAGGCTAAAAATCTGGTATTCTATCACCCTTTAACTCCTACCAGAACAGTATCCCCTTCCCTCTGTACCAGCAATCTGTCACTTTTATAAAGTTCCGTCAATGAAATCTGAAGTTCAAAGGGAAAGATAAAATATTTTCTCTTTATTTCATCAAAAGAAATCATATCGACATGCTCAGCTCTAATAACTACTTCAGTAAACCACATAGAAAGTTTTACATTTCTCGTTTCCTTCCTGGAGGAAGCCATCTCAAAAACCATAGTATTACTTTTACTGACATCTTTTATAAAGCCAAAGTTTTCCATAGTTTTTGTAACCATCTGAACTACTCTTCTTACAGTTTCCCTGTCTCCCCATTCTTTTACAATTCTTGATTTAATCTCAGGAATTGTAACACTCCCCTGTAAGTCCAGTAACCTTCCTGTAATATTAGCTATATCTCTTACAAAAGGGTAAGTCAATATAAGTAATCCCCAGTAAAGCCATACTCTTTCTTCTGAAGTTACTTCCTTTAAAAGTTCTTTTGCCATGTTAAAAATTTCTTTTTGATTATGAAAAGAAATAATCCTCATAATTACAGTTAAAGTTTTTGCTATGGACTCTTTACCTTCTAAAAAGGTAGAAAGGTATTTTTCCATCTCCTGCCTTAACTCTTTCTCTGACAAATCCTCTATTACCTTCCCCATATAATAATCAAGCCATTCTACTTCAAGCTTCCTGTCAAATCCAATCCATTTCTGCTCCATTAACTTTTCCTCCGAATTTCAATAAAAGGCACTATTACTTCCTCAATAGAAATACCACCATGGGAAATGGTTTTTTCACCTTCAGTAATAAAAGCTGTTCTATCTTCTGCAACCAGGGGATAATAATTTCCGGGAAGTCCTGTGGAAAACCATTTTACTCCTCTGTTCTTTTCTGCAGTAATATCAAGCAGTTCCTTACTTTCAAATATACATACCCTCTGCCCTTTTTTATCAGATAAACTCCCTGATTTTATCCTGCCGGTGCCGGTGGAATAAATATTACCGTGATCTGACGTAATATAAATATTAAAGCCACAGGATAAAAGTTTTTCCACATAAGATTTTATCTTTCCATTTTCAAGCCATAGTTCAAGATCCTTATAAATCTGGCCCTGTCCGATAGTTACACTATGAATCATTTCATCAAGTTTTGTTACAATAAGAGCAAGAGCTTTAAAATTTTCATACTCAGATACGAAATTTACATCCATCATGCTCAAATTACCTTCAAATCCTATATCTTTTTTACTCAAACCTTCATTTTCCCAGAATTTATTCCAGAGTTTTTCCTCTTTATTTGTTGTATTTATTGACTCTTTAAACCTTTCGGGTATCTGACCTGACAATATGGCCTGCCTTGAAACTGATGTCAATGTCGGAATCCAGGCAAATACTTTATTTTCTTTTATTACTCCATCAGAATGTTTCATTAAAAATTCCCTTATGGAAATCCATTGATCCACAGCCATGCCGTCAATTATCATAAGGGCAATCTTTTCACCTTTTCTTACAATAGAAGACAGATATCCCGGTATATGATGAACCATTACAGGAGACGGAATATATGGAAGTGTAATGAGCCGTGAATAATGGCACAAAAGCCACTGATGAAATTTCCTCTCTACACTATCGTAAAATATCTCTATTTCATTTATTTCTTCTTTATCAAGACTGTGGCATGTCTGATAATAGATTTTGAGAAATTCAGCCCATTTACCGGAAAATTTCATCCATTCTTTATAATTTTGATTTTCATCAGGCAAATCCTGACTTACAGTTTCAAATAATTTTAAAGCCCTTTCTTTATCCTGAGTTTTTCCGTCAATTATAACTCCTGTTCTTGCCCAGGATGGAATTTTACCGGATGGATAATAGATTACAGGTTCAAGAAGTCCTTCGATAAAAAGATTATCCATATATACCTTTATATCTTTATTATCAAAAGGAACAGATGATGATAAATCTTTATTTCCGTAAAATTCTATGAAAAATTTCCATTCTCTCTGAAGATATTTAAAGAACTCCTCCCTGCTTGAAAGTATTTCCCTGACCGGTATAGATTGAAAATCAGGGTTCTCCAGGAATAAATTTAACAGATACTCATCTATTAAAGGAGTAATAGAGTCTTCTCTATAATGTCTTTTTATGAGATATAGGAATAAATCTGAAGTACTTTTAATAAGAGAGGGGTCTATTTTAAACAGTTTTTTTAATATGTATTCCACTGTGGCTTTTTCTCCGAGATAATCAGAAGAGCTATGAATGGAGAAAAGTTCTTCTCTTAAAGTTACGTCTAATTCTCTTATAACCTTCATATCAAGTCCCGGAAAGAATTGTGATAGAGAAAGAGATATACTCTGCCCTTCTCTCTGTAAATCAAAAGGAAGATTTTCCACATCATCTTCATGACAGATTATTAATCTGTAATCAGGCGGATTTCCTTCTATAACAGGAATCCTGTATTGTTCTTCATATTCATATCTGAATAACATAGGATCTTCATAATAAATAATCTTATAATTTTTCTTTTCAAGTGTAAGGAGCACTTCTTCATTTGAAAGCAATCTATCCGGATCTGATAAAAGAATTATTCCGTTTATAACATGTTCAATTCGTTTTATTATTTCATTACAAAGCATAATTTATCACCTTAATTCAGCCTCATACAGAACAGACAGGTTCACTACGGGGCATCTCCTTTCACATGACATAAAATAATGCAATAAATCTCAGGAACTGCGATTTCCATTGATTTCATTTCCATTTCCCATATTTTCTTTTCCTCTATAAGCTGTCTGAACCGATAATTTCTTACCTCCGGAAGACCTATCCTTTCTATGGCCTTTCTTCTGGCATTAAAGGCATATTCTCCTTTTTCTTTTTCTTTCCTCAAAAAATTTACATGATTATCCCTGAGTTCATTATAAAGTTCTTCTCCGTTTTTTACTGCCAGGTCCTCCATTTCCATGTAAATTAACTCTGCTTCATCACCGGCAATTTCACCTGTAACCTCTGCTTTCTTACAGGTTAAAAATATATCCCACAGCCTCCTGGCAGTGGGTTTGAACACTTTTCCGTCTTCCTGTCTGAAAAGGGGAAGAATTCGCTGCTTCTGTGAATAAGCAGTGGAAAGTACAATCTTCCATAAAGACCAGTAGCCTTTTACTGCTGAAGGTAACTCTTTTATATAAACAGAAGGAACCTTTTCACCCTGGACGAAAAGAGGGAGATTTTTCACCAGCTTCATTACCTTTGCATTTTCAAGGGTAAGATGTTCACACAGACCTTTACTTCCCTCATCTGCTGAAAAAGTAATATTCTCCATAACTTCTCCGTCTTCCCATATGAGATTATAACCGAAAAGAGTTTTTTCTACCTTTCTGTTAATACTTATAAGATAACCGGTTACCATCCTTTCAACCCAGTAAGGAAGAGGAATACCAAGAATTCTTTCTGCCTCTTCATTTGTAATGTTATTGCCTCCGTGGACTATATCCCACTTCTCTTTTGCTTTTTTTGCCCTTTCAAGTAAATCTTCAGTTACCCTTTCAAGTTCCTCATCCAGTTTTGCAGGATTAACTATGGCATTTATATAAAGGTTTCTAAATTCACTTTCTGCCTCTGAAGAATCCAGAATATCAGAAGTTTTATCAACTCCGAATTCTTCTGCAATCTTATGCAATTTCCACTGAAGTACTTCATAGACTCTGCTTTCTACAGTATCTTTCAAAAGGAAATTTATAGCCTTTACAGGATAAATCTGTCCTATTCTGTCAACCCTTCCTATCCTCTGCTCCAGTTTCACAGGAGACCATGGTATATCATAATTAATTATTATATGACAGAACTGAAGATTTATACCTTCTCCTCCCGCATCTGTCGAAATAAGAACTCTTACAGCTCCGGCAAAATCCCTCTGAACCTTTACCCTTTCTTCAAGTCCCAGAGATCCATTCAGAATTGCCACTGTAAAACCTCTGTTCTCAAGATACTTCTGAAGCATTTTCTGTGTGGCAGTAAATTCCGTAAAGATAAGGAATTTTAATTCAGGATTTCCCTCTTCTGAAGAAAATTTATACATAAGATCCAGAAGTGCTTCTGTTTTTGCATCAGCCCCCAGGTCTTCACATTTCTTTGCCAGATCTACAAGAAACCTGATTTTTTCAATTTCCTCTATACCGGCAGTTCTCATAGTTTGATAAAATTCTTTAACTTCTGTTTCATCCATAAGATCAGTTTCAAGAAATTCAGAAAGTATTTCTTCTTTATCACCGTCAAACTGTTCATTTAAAAGGATAAGTCTTTTTTCCAGTGTGCTCCTTATGGCTGCAGTAGAACTGGTAAGTAATTTCTGAAAGAGAACCATAAGAAATCCTGCTGCATAGTTTTTTTCCCTCATGGCTCTGTTATAACCTCTGCTCACATAATCAGTTACTGCTTCATAAAGTTCTCTTCCTGCATTATTCTCCCAGGAAATGAAATGAAGTGTAGTTGTACGTGGTTTAAAGAGCTTATCTCCTTTAAAATCAATGGCATTTCTCTTTTCTGTTCTTATAACATAGGATGAAACTCTTTCTTTTGTAAGGGAATCTTCATCGGCAAAGGCTTCTTCATCAAGAAGTGACATAAGCCTTCTGAAGGAATCGCTTTTCCCTGAATGAGGTGTTGCTGAAAGAAGAAGCAGGTAAGGTGAGCAATATGCAAGATTTCTGCCCAGGGTATGACGGGATACTGTGTGAGAGGAACCTGCCATTCTGTGGGATTCATCTATTATGATAAGATCCCATCCCGCCTGAAGAAGGTTGTCAAATCTTTCTCTGTTATATCTTTCTATTTCTTCTTCAGACCAGCCTTTTCTCTTTTCCAGAGGTTTCACTGAATCCATAGAACAGATAACCTGATCGAAATTCTTCCAGTAATTCAATCTGTTACTAAAAATTTCCTCTCCACTATCAGTAAGAACTGTATAGAGTTTATCCGGAGATATTTTACCGGGAATTATCAGATTAAAAGTTTCATTAAAGTGTTTTTTCATTTCTCCCACCCATTGAAGGACAAGTCCCTTTGGTGCCACAATAAGAACTCTTTTTACAAGTCCCCTTATTTTAAGTTCCTTAAATATCATGCCTGCTTCAATGGTTTTGCCGAGCCCTACTTCATCGGCAAGGAGAAATCTCACCATATCACCTGAAAGTACTTTAGTAAGAGCATTGAGCTGATGCGGAAGGGGTATGAGGTTCCCTCCAAAGGGAGAAATTACCATATCTGTTCCTATGGAATCTGCTATTTTTGCTGCACAGGAAGAATAAATAATATGGTCTTTTGATTTGCTTTCTTTCTGCTCAAGAGAAATGACTTCTCCTGAAGGGATATTTTCTATTCTCTTTTCATCAGGGATAATTACCTTTAATAGCTTTTCTCCCCAGAGGGATTTTTCTTCTGCTACAAAAAGGTTTTTACCGTAACGTGGGCTGTAAACCCAGGTCATGGATTACCACCAGCCTTGTTATTTTGTTTCCATAATGGAAAATAAAAAAAGAGGCATATGCCACTATTTTTAATAGCAACATAGGACACCCTCATTCTGGATCAATTCCAAAGTAGAAGATTATTTTATTTTTTCAATTTCTTCCAGAGATAATCCTGTTACCTCTGCTATCTCTTCTACAGGATAATTTCTGGATAACATCTTTTTTACAGTATCAAGCTTACCTTCAAGTTTCCCCTCTAATTTCCCTTTCTCTATTCCTTCTTCCATTCCTTTCTCCTGAGCTTCCTGAATACTGTTTTTGATAGCTGTGGCAAGCATAGGACTCCCTCCTTCCACATCAATATTAAATGGTATATTATGTTTTTTAAGATAGGTACCAAGCCATATCTTTATAAAACGTCCCAGTTCACTTTTAAAATCCACCATTTCTATTAATATCTTTTCCGCTTCTATAATTTCTTCTGTTCTAACTTTTGTTACCAGATTAAAGAATGCCGCTAATATGTTATCCAGTCTATATAAATTACTTAACTGTTCTTCTTTTAATCCATGTAAGTCCAGCATATGATAGGTAAAACATGGAACATATTTTCTCAACCTCTTATAAGGTTGCTCTATTAATTCTTCTATATTTAAAGGAGCGTTACATTTCTGTTCGCCCGTATATATAACCAGTGGGAATACCGGAGGCAGTTTGTCTTTAACCTGCCCGGTAGTTATCAAATCTTCATAGAATAACAGCATATAACTGAGAACTCTTAAGGCAATATATTTATCGGGACTGCTCTGAAACTCAATGAGACCATATAAATAAGCTGTTTCACCTTTTAAATCCAGTTTAAGTATTAAATCTGTCTCACGTTCCTTAAAAGTGTCTGATACATAAGAAGTCCCCAGCTTCTGTATTTTATCAAAATCCACATCCTTAACAAAATCTTCCTCTATAAAACCTGTAAGCAAATCCTTTATTATCTTCGGATGAGA
>DAIOEN010000299.1:0-7006 GCA_036746235.1 Vulcanimicrobiota bacterium
TGAGTTCTTCTTCATTTAAATTACCTGTTACTTCTTTCCTGTATCTTGCAATAAATGGTATTGTATTGCCTTCATCAAGAAGATTTATCGTTTTTTCTACCTGTGAAGGTTTGATGTTCAATTCCTGAGCAATAATGACAATGAAATCCATATATATATAAATCCTTTCCCTGTATAATTCCTGCTAAAAGTGTATCTCTGAAACATTAACAAAATACAGTATAAAAGTCAATGAATTTTTTTAGATAATGATTTTACATAGTGTTTTTTTACGACTATATATAAAATCACCTGTCATTTTAAACACAATCTGACATTTTTATTTACTGAGGTAAGCATAAATAATACATGTATGATCTCGTGACGCGCGTAACGCGTGACGGGAGGGAAACGTTTATTATAGTGTATTTCATAACTTATTAGAATTTAAATAATGCGTAATGCGTAATGCGTAATAGGTTATTACCCCTTCGCATCACTCATCACGCTTTACGCATTACGAGAGCATTAATTATGAATTGTTATGAAACTCAGGTCAGTAAAATGGCATGTTTTCTGCTAGCTTTATACAGGGGTGATGTTATGAAAAAAGTAATTATTATAGGTGCAACATCCGGTATAGGAAAAGAACTGGCCCGAATATTTTCTTGTAAGGGATGTACTGTCGGTATTGCAGGGAGGCGAATAAATCTTCTTGAAGAATTAAAGAAGGAACTCCCCAGAGAAGTCTACTCTCAATATATTGATATTGCACATACTGATGCAGCAATAATTTCCCTGGAAAAACTGATTTCGGAAATGAATGGCACCGATATGATTATAATAAGTTCCGGTACAGGCCATGAAAATCCTGAACTCGAATGGAGTCTGGAATACGATACGATAAAGACCAATGTCGCCGGCTTTACAGCTATGGCAGGTGCAGCTTTTCGTTATTTCGTTAAAAAAGGGGGCGGTCATCTTGCTGCCATATCGTCTGTAGCCGGTATAAGAGGTGCCGGAGATGGACCTGCTTATAACGCATCAAAGGCTTTTGTTTCTAATTATCTGGAAGGACTCAGGCACAGAGCTGTGAAAATGAAGATACCTGTTATTGTAACAGACATAATACCGGGTTTTGTTGATACCGCCATGGCAAAGGGTGAAGGACTTTTCTGGGTGGCTACCTGTGAAAAAGCGGCCGCACAGATATATACGGCTCTGGAAAAAAAGAAAAATAAAGTTTATGTAACGAAAAGATGGGCTCTTATAGGAGCATTGTTAAAAATTATGCCTGATTTTATTTATTATAAATTCTAAATATAAATTGTTTCATCCTGTGAAGCACAATAATATTTTTTTGCAATCTCCGTAAAAAATCACCGTGAAAATTTCAATTCTTTATATCCGCTATCTTCATCGTTTTCCCTTGTAAATTTTACATCTTTTATATTGCCGAGAACTATTTCTGCGGTGGTATAAATCTTTGAGCCTGCCATCAGATGTCCTCCGTACGTTCTGCCTTCTCCGTCAGAAATAGATATATGAATATGTGAACCGCCTGTAGAAGAAAGAGTTCCCGTAAGAGAAACTATTTCGAAATGTCCCTTTAATATTGCTGTTTCATTTTTATTGGCGAATCTTATAGAGCCTTCAGTAAGGCTTCCGCAGCAGGTTATAATATAGCCTGCTTCAAGATTATGTTCCTTTGCAAATTTATCCAGTTCTTCCTTTAAATCCTGGCCCGGCCTGAGCCTTAAGCCATAGATTTCTGTGCTGCATGGGCCGGTAAATTCAGGTTCTTTAATGGCTTCTCCCGCAGTTGTTTTGCCTGCAAATAAAACAGATAGAAAGAAAGAAAAAATTATTAAGATAAATATTTTTTTATCACTTTTATGAAGCTTAACTCTGAACATTCTGTCTGACCCTTTCAAGGGTTCCCGATTTCATAAATTTCGATGCTTCTTCAAGGGCTTTCTTCTGATTCTCTTCATAAAGTGACATCATTGTAGAAGCTTCCTGATTGAATCCATTCTTATGAAGCCATTCATAGGCTATGTATTTATCCTGTGCCTGCCCGTAGACATTTACGAGATCTGTCATTGTTTTTACATCTTTTTCACTGAAACCGAATGTATCTTCTGTGGCATTCATAGAGTTAAGGAGTTTTCTCAGAGATTTGCGCCCTTCATGGAATGTTTCGGGATCTTTATGCTGAAGTCCTATCTCTTCTACTGTGTCTAACAGTTCACCCATATTTTTACTCAGAAGCTCCCTGTCTTTTCCTTCCAGTTTGTGTGCCTTTGAACTCTCCGGCTCTTCAGGGTTCCTTAAAATTTTCAGAGCCTTATCCATATCTTCTTTTCGAAAGTCTTTATAAGTTTCCTGGAAATTTTCAGCCTGTTTATCTCTGTATGTATCAATTTCTTTCTGAATCTTCTCCGGTATTTTACCGTCGGGACAGATTTTTTTCAGTTCTGTTTCAATAACGGATACATCTTTATATTTTCCGAGACTGCTGGCAAGGGACTGAATTTTCTTCATAGATTTTTTAAAATCTTTTCTGTCATAACTACCTTCAAATGCTTCTGCTACAGGCTGGAAAGCTCTTATCAATCTTCTTATATTTGACCTGTCCACTTCTTCCGGTGTCGGATGTTTGCCCAGTTCTTCAACGGTTTTTTCCATTGCATCCAGGGCGGGAAAGAGTTTTTTCTCCATTGTAGGATAAAGAGGTTCGTCTCTTTTTTCAGGTTCAGGTAAAGAGCCATATATGTCTGTTGTACCTTCGAGAAAGAATTTTTTCTCTTTTGTTCCCCCTGTTTCATCAGAAGATTTTCCTTTAGTTTTTTCAGAAGACTTTTCTTCAACGTGTGTAAAATTACTGTCTTTATAGAATTTTGCAGTTTCCTCCAGATGCCTGTTCAGGTTTTTTTGATCTACCTTCTGAGAAGAAACTGAAGCCTGCTGTATCCCTGCCAGTCTCTGGCCTGCTTTTGTTCCGTAATTACCGGCTATTAAATATTGATCATTCGATTGTATATTCATGATGTTTCATCACCTTTATTATCAAAATAGAAACTATGGCATGTTAAAAATACCATACAAGAAAAGATAAGTAAATATAAGTAACGTTAAATTTTTGTTAATTTTTTATTAAAAAAATACTATTCTCCATGTATTACTGAAAAGAAAATATTATTGACTAAAGAATATTTTATATCTATAATTTAGTGGTGTGTCAATAATGGTTATTGTCATTAAACAAAGTTGAATATAATTTTTTATGGAATATAAAAACATTTTTAAAAACCTTTTCATTGTTTTTTTTATAATATTAATATTTATATACCTGTTTAATAGAGAGCTGGAACTGGAATTTGGATCTATTATTTTTAAATTGATATCAGGCAATTCTTATTACCAGTATGAGTCTTATATATATTCTATAACCACATCAATTTTTTTTATTTTAAAAGTTTCTATTTCTATTGTTATAGTTTTGTGTATAATTGGATATTTCAAAAATTATAAACTATATAATTTTAATTATAAACAAAATCTAATAAGAAATTTCTTTTTAACTGAAGTTTCTAAAAATGTTAATATTTTTTCTATTATTATAATTCTTTTATATTCTATTATGGTTATATTTGGTGTAACACATCATGAGCCATGGCTGAACGAAGCTCAGGCCTGGTTAATAGCAAGAGATTTAAGTGTTACAGATATTATAAAACAAATGGGCTATGAAGGTTCCCCTTCTCTATGGCATTTTATACTGGTTCCTTTTGCCAAATCAGGAGTTCCTTATATTTCTGCTTCTATTATTCATGCAATTATAGCAATTATCTGTGTAGCTATTTTTATAATCTATAGTCCTTTTTCGGTCATAACAAAGGTATTATTTGTATTTTCTTATTATATGGCCTATGAATATGCTGTTATTGCCCGTAATTATAATATTACAATTTTATGTTCATTTTTAATAATACTATATTATAAAAAAAGATTTGTAAGCCCTGTCTTATACGGAATTTTAGTGTTTTTTCTCTTTAATACCAATATTCATTCATTTTTTATGGCCGGTTCATTAATGTGTTTATATATATATGAAGTGTATAAAAAAGAGAGATTTATAAAACATTATGTATGTATTTTAATTATGGCTGCAGGTGGTGTAACCGCTTTCCTTCAGGTAATACCGGAAGAAGATTGTTTCATACCATTGTCCAGGTTTGTACCTGCCAACAGTGGTTTATTTTCATCCTTCTATTCTTCAGGCTTTATAACTGGTATATATGATGCCTTTTTCAATGGATTACCAAGTTTATCATTTATAAAGTTACTTGTTTTATCGTTAGTAATGCTATTTCTCATTATATGTTTTTTTATAAGAAAACCATATATTTTATTTTTATTTCTATGTTCTTATATGTGGCTCTGTTATATATTTACATTCAAAAATCCCGGAGCTTTGAGACACCATGGATTGATGCTGATTTTTTTAATTTTTTCCATATGGATTGGTGATTTTTATAAAGAAAGCTTTCTCTGTGATAATGAGAAATGCTTATCACAGAAATTTTTTGACATATCACAAAAAATTCTCTTTATAATGTTAAATATAGGTTTACTATGTTCCTGTGTCTATAATGTTTATTTCTATTGCAGAGATTATAAATTTAATTTTTCCAGTTCAAAAGAAGTAGCTCAATTTATTTTGACAAATCACTATGACAGATATACACTTGTTTGTTATGGAGACATATCGACTGCACCTATACTTCCTTATCTGCCAGAAAGTAAAGTCTGGTATGTTGCAAGAAGAGGTACTGGAACCTTTGTAATATGGAATATGTTTGCTTATAAATCAGTTAGCCTTAAAGAAGACGAGATCATTAAAATAGTAAAAGGTAATTTTTCTGATTTATCTCATGTGTTACTTATTTTAAATATTCCTTTGAGTAATCAAGAATCTTCTGGTTTCAAACTAATCTATCATAGCAACCCTGCTTTTGGTCTTGAAGCTGCAGCCTATGAACGCTATTGGATTTATAAGGCATTTAAATAGTTTTATTGCTGGTTGTACCGGTAATGTTTTCGGTAATCAATCATTCATATTTTGTTTTTCATATTTTTCATGATATTCTGCATCAATATTAATATCCCATAAATTATAAATAGGTCCTTCAGGGTTTACGTAATTTTTTGCTGCCATAAGTCCACTTAAGAGAGAGTGATCCTGATTGTTATATTTATACATTCCGCCTCTGCCTATGGGCTGAAGATTTTTGAATTTATTTATTTCTTTTTTGAGAATATCATATGATTCCTGGAAGCCAAGATAATAAGTGGGATAACTCTCAGTTTCTCTTACAATCCATGAATTTTCTACTGAATTTTTCTCTATTAGTTTTAATGATATAAGTTCTTCCACAGCCAGTTTTTTCAGGTCTTCATCAGGTTTATTCCATATGTCTTCTCCTTTAAATACAAAGTATTCCACACTGATGGCAGTTTTCTTTTTATAATTAACCATGGCTTTTGAAAAATTATTATAATTGGCAAGTCTTGCCATCTTAACATCCGGCGAGTGTATATACATCCACTGATCAGGGAATAGGTCTTCTCTGTCAATAAGTAGATTTACTGTAATATGATCTCTGTAATAAAGAGCCTGATCAGCTTTTCTCACTTCCTCTTTATCCAGAGGAGGATTTAGTAATTTAAAAAAATGAGTCAGAGGTATACTGCTGAAAAAGTAAGACCCTTTTATATTTATTTTCTTACCTTCACTCATTACATCTACTGATTCTATTGTATAATCCCTGTGATTAAAAGACAGAACTTCGCTTTTCATCATAATCCCGGCATTAGATGAAATTTTTTCATACATCACTTCATACATATGTCCGGCACCTGATAAAGGGTAATCGAATTCTTCTACAAGCGTTTTTACCCTGCTTTTACCTATATTGAGAGCACCTTTTATAAGTTCTATAATATCAAGACCTTTTATTCTCTGAGCAGCCCACTCTGATCCTATTTGATTGCATGGTATACCCCAGACCTTTTCAGTATAAGTTTTAAAAAAGGTCCTGTACAGTTTCCACCCGAATTTCTGCACAATCCAGTCTTCAAAGGTTTCCGGATTGTTTTTTTTATCTATTCTGGTGTAAAGGTATGAACACATAGCCTGGCATAATTCTATTGTACCAAGGTTTAAAACTACATTTAATGGTTTAATAGGATAGTTGAAATACCGGTTATTATAGTAAATACGGGTTAATCTTTTTACCGGGATAAATTTTTCTCCCAGCGTATTATGCCACAGGGTGTTTACTTCCTTATTTTTTGTAAAAAAACGATGGGGACCTATATCAAATTTTATATCATCGAATACTTCTGTTCTTGATAATCCTCCTATATTTTTGTTACGATCTACAATTAAGATATTATTTACTCCGTGATGTGCAAGTTCTGTTGCAGCACCAAGACCTGCCGGCCCTGCACCAAGTATAATACATGGATAGTTTTTTATTGTCATATTTATAACCTCTTACGAAGCAAAGAATGATGAGCAATTTGGTAGAGCTGTAATAAAAATATTAGTCTTTATATCCTGTAATAAAGATCTGCAATAGAATGTTCTTCTGTGGCAGATCTTTTCACTGAAGTATAAAAAGTCAACCTGTTCAACCTGTTATTTGCTTTCAACTCCGACGTTAATTTTTGCCTGAAATTCTACCTGTTCTTCTTCTGTTCCTTTTTCTCCTATTATCTCAAACCAGTGAACTTTTTCTCCTGATTCTATGAGCTTTTCCACTGTTCCTTTTACGGCTTCTTCAAAACTCTGGTTCGAATTACCAACAACTTCCATCATTTTAATCATTTAGAGTCCTCCGTTAAATAATATTATTTTTTATCCAGTCCCATTTTCTTGAAAACCTCTGTGGCTTTTCTTATGACATCATAATCTTTATCAGATGTTTCGCAATAATGACTTGTTTTAATCAATTTTCTT
>DAIOEN010000300.1:0-6906 GCA_036746235.1 Vulcanimicrobiota bacterium
ATTCCGTAAAACCTCCTCCTTTTTGCTCTAGTTTAAGAGATATTTCAAAATAAAAATAACCTTATAAATAGCTAAACGTTCACCTCCTCGGCATTTATTTAATTAAAAACTTTAAATAATTCCTCTTAACAACAACCTGGCTACTCAAATTGGTTTAAATTTTATCATTACATTCTTCCTTTACACTGGAAATTCCTGCTAAAAGAGAAAAGTATTTCTATAATAATTTTTACAAAAAAAAATCTCAGTTTCTTCTGGAAAGAAACTGAGATCATACAGTCTTAATCTGAAAAAAAATTTACTCAGCTCGAGAAGCTGAGATTAATCAGGTCAAGACCAAATAAGAGAGAAAGGGAGGTTATTTAAAAAAGTCAAAACATAGTTAAACTAGTAATTCTAAACGTATTACACTCTAACTAAGTCTCATACTCTTACCTTGACCTTATTATAAACTTTAAGGTGTTCATTATCTGTAAGAAAAATTACAAATAAGAAATTTTTTATTTAAATTAAAATTTTTAAAAAAAGGAGTATTTTACGGAGTCTCATTACCGCAACGGGTAATTTGGTATCCAAAAAACTATAGATAGTGAGTAGTGAATAGTGAGTTAAAACCCACTCGCTACTCACCACTCACTACTCACTATTTTACCTGTCTCGGTACTTAGAAATATTGACTAATTAAATTTTTTAGATATAATAGCATTATCAGACCAGGACTGTAGTCTGTGGGTAAAATCCCTTTAATCTAATAATTTAAAACCCATAACCAGGCGTCTGATTTTAACGTTATGTCTTTTCCCACATGTGACATGCCAGCACGTAAACATTTTGAAAGGAGTATTAAATAATGAAAGTTTTAGAGAATCTACTTTACACAAAAGATCATGAATGGGCAAGAATAGAGGGGTCTGTAGTAACTGCAGGCATTACTGATTATGCACAGGATCAGCTAGGAGATATAGTCTATGTAGAATTACCTTCCGAGGGAACTGAAATAAGCCAGTTTTCTTCCTGCGGTGCTATTGATTCGGTAAAGGCAAGCTCCGAGATTTATGCTCCTGTGAGCGGGAAAGTAATAGAAATCAACAGTGCCGTAGCTGATAATCCTTCTCTTCTTAATTCATCTCCCTATGAAGAGGGATGGCTTATAAAGATTGAAATTTCTTCTGAAGATGAACTTTCTCAGTTGATAAAAGCAGCAGAATATGAAGAAATAATAAAGGGAGCTTAGATTATGTACATTCCTCATACAAAAGACGAAATAAAAGAGATGTTGCAGGTTGTAGGTGTTTCTTCAATAGAAGAATTGTTCTGTGATATACCTGAAGAGGTAAAGATTAAAGAAGACCTTGACCTTCCTTCTGCCAGGACCGAGATGGAACTGATTGATTATTTTACGGATATTTCAAAAAAGAATATAGTTGCCGATAATTCTTTTCTTGGAGCAGGAGCTTATAATCATTTCATTCCCGCTGCAATTTCTCATCTTGTTTCCAGAGCGGAATTTTATACAGCCTATACACCTTATCAGGCAGAAATAAGTCAGGGGATATTACAGGCTATATTCGAGTATCAGACCTTGATATGTGAGCTTACAGGCATGGATGTTTCCAATGCTTCCCATTATAATGGAGCTACTGCCGTGGCAGAAGCTGCTCTTATGGCAACAGCCCATACAGGCAGAAAGAAAGTTCTTGTTTCATCTGCTCTTCATCCTGATTACAGGCAGGTTTTGAATACTTATTTTTCTGCCAGAGAAGAAGAAGTCGAGGAAATTCCTCTTTCAGACGGACTTACGTGCAATGTTGAAATCAATGAAAATATTGCTGCTGTTATAATACAATCTCCTAATTTTTTTGGATGTCTTGAAGATGTATCTTTCTGGGCAGAACATGCTCATAAATCTAAGAGTCTGGCCATACTTGCAATAACAGAGCCTTTTTCTCTCGGCATACTTGCCTCTCCCGGAACTATGGGAGTGGATATTGTAGCAGGAGAAGGACAGTCTTTCGGCAATCCTGTAGCTTTCGGAGGACCTCATCTGGGATTTCTGGCCTGTAAAAATGCACTCATGAGAAAAATGGCAGGACGTCTTGTAGGACTTACTCACGATCATGACGGTAAAAGAGGTTTTGTCCTTACTCTGCAGACAAGGGAACAGCATATAAGAAGAGAAAGAGCTACGTCCAATATATGTTCCAATCAGGCTCTATGCGCACTTGCCGCTACCATATATTTATCATATATTGGTAAAGAAGGCTTTAGAGACATGTCCTATCAATCTTTTCAGAAAGCCCTTTACGGAAAGAAAAAAATTTCAGAACTGAAGGGTTATGAGGTAATGTTTACTGCTCCTTTTTACAATGAATTCCTTGTGAAATGTCCTGATGATCCGGCGAATATAAATAAGTTTTTACTGGAAAAAGGTATAATAGGAGGATATGGAGTAGAAAAATATTATCCTCATTTGAAGAACTGTATGCTTTTATGCTTTACTGAAAGAAACAGTCGTTCATCAATAGATAAACTAGTCAATCTTTTAGGGGAGGCAGTGAAATAAGATGTTAATTTTTGAAAAAAGTGTTCCAGGAAGAAGAACTTTCAGACTTCCATCTCTTGATGTGCCAGAAGGATTACTGTCAGACCATATACCTGAACATTATCTTGCAAAATCCGCTCCGTCTCTTCCGGAGGTTTCGGAAGTAGACCTTGTGAGACACTATACCGGTCTTTCCAGAAAGAGTTTTGGTGTCGATCTTGGCTTTTATCCTCTTGGTTCATGCACTATGAAATATAATCCGAAAATCAATGAAGATATATCCAGATTACCGGGGTTTTCTCATATACATCCCTTCCAGTCTGAAGACACTGTTCAGGGAGCAATGGAGGTTATTTATGAACTGGATAAATGCCTCTGTGCAATAACAGGGATGAGCAGATTTACCCTTCAGCCTGCAGCAGGAGCCCACGGTGAGTTTACCGGTCTTCTTATTGCAAAAGCTTATTTTGAAAGTAAAGGGCAGAAACGTTCTGTAGTAATAATTCCCGATTCCTCTCATGGAACAAATCCTGCAAGTGCAGCAATGTGCGGATTCAAAACGGTTCAGGTTAAATCTGATAGCCGTGGCTGTATAGATATGGAAAAACTTAAAGAAGTTTTAAATGAAGAAACTGCTGTTCTTATGCTTACCAATCCCAATACTCTCGGACTTTTTGAAGAAGATATACTGAAGATAACGGAAATGGTTCATGATGCAGGAGCTTTACTTTATTATGACGGAGCCAATTTAAATGCCATACTCGGCATATGCAGACCTGCAGATCTGGGTTTTGATATAGTTCATCTGAATTTACACAAAACCTTTTCTACTCCTCACGGAGGAGGCGGGCCCGGAGCAGGGCCTGTAGGAGTGACGGAAAAACTGGTTCCCTATCTTCCTGTACCTTTAGTAGATATGAAAGATGGCACTTATTACTTTAATTATGACCTGCCTCAATCTACAGGCAAGGTCGGGACTTTTTACGGGAATTTTGCTATTCTTCTCAGAGCCTATGCTTATATTCTGACCTATGGTAAGGAACATATTCGTAAAGTCGGTGAAATGGCTGTACTGAATGCCAATTATCTTATGAAAAAACTTTCCGAAGATTATCATTTGCCATATAAAAGGACATGTAAACATGAATTTGTTCTTTCTGCAAGTGAACAGAAAAAATATGGCGTTCGTGCCCTTGATATTGCAAAAAAGCTTCTTGATCATGGCTTTCATGCTCCTACTATTTATTTCCCTCTTATAGTGGAAGAAGCTATAATGATAGAACCTACGGAAACAGAAAGCAGAGAAACCCTTGATAGTTTTATTAAGGTTATGAAAGATATTGCAAAAGATGCAGTGGAAAAACCTGATAGTTTCTGTCATTCTCCTTCTACTACACCTGTTGGAAGGCTTGATGAAGTAAGTGCTGCAAGAAAACCTGTTTTGCGCTGGGGGGCTTAGATATGGAAGACAATGAGAAAAAGGGAGAATCTGAAAAAAAAGAAGACCTTGAGAAAAAGGAAAATGCAAAAAACCTCTGTAATGAAGGAGCTGAACATTTAAAGCAAAAACTCTATGATATTGCTATTATGAAGTTCGACAAAGCTCTGGAATATGACCCTGCTCTTGCCGATGCCTGGCATAACAAGGGGCTTGCCTACAGAGAAGCAAAGAAATATGATGAAGCTTTGAAAGCTTTCGATAAAGCTCTTGAGATAAATTCAGACCTTTTCAGATCTATGATAAGCAAAGGCGATACATTGTTTATGCAGGGATTTTTACTTGAGGCTACAGATCTGTTTTTTGGTCTTGCTGCAAGAGGTATAAGCCCTGAAAAGGTTGAAAAAAGAGCTGAGAAAATAAAGTTTGAGCAGGGTATAGAAGAAGCAGTGAGAGGCAGATCTCTATTTAAAGAAGGTAATATGGAAAAAGCAATAGAAGAATTTGATGCCTCTCTCCAGAAAAATCCAAATGACAGGCTTGTATGGGTTTATAAAGGAAAGGCTTTAAGTCAGTTAAAGAGATATGATGAATCTGTAGCATGTCTGAATGAAGCTATAGGCAGGTTTTCCTATCCGGAAGCTTATAAAGCAAAGGCTTTCGTCGTGTATGAACAGGATAATATTGAAGAAGCCTATCTTTGTATTGAAGCCTATCTTGAAACCAGTCCCTATGATGAAAGTGCTGTAACGTTGCATAAAAACTGTCAGTCCAGGTTAATGCATAAGACCGGCTCAGGGATGCTTCTATCAGGAAAATTAAAAAAGAAAGAACAGGATGAGCAGTTTAAAGAAAATGTTATGAAAGCTATCTGTATTCTGATCCTTATGTTTTTTGTATATCTCTGGGCTACAAAATCTCAGCGTCTTGTGTCTACTCTTAAAGAAACAGAGAGTAATGTGAAAAAGAATCAGGTGATTTATGAACTGGCAGGTCAGAGAGGTGATATTGCTTTTGATGCTCTCGTTAAATCTCTCTCTGATAAAAATTCAGGAGTGAGAGCGTCTGCAGTAAATGCCCTGAGCATAATGAGGGATAAGAGAGCGGTAGATCCTGTTATAGGTATGTTAGTTGATAAAAGCTATGATGTGAGATATGTAGCATGTATTGCTCTGGGTAAATTAAATGATAAGAAGGCTGTTCAACCTGTTGCAAATATTTTAAAAAATGATAGTAGTACCCCTGTTAGAATGGCTGCAGCAAAGACACTTGGTTTGCTTGGTGATCCTGCGGTTGTCTCTGAGCTTTCTGATGCTGTTTTAAATGATAAAGAACTGCCTGTACGCTTTTCTGCCATAGATGCTCTGGGAATTATCGGAGATAAAAATGCTGTAGATGCACTTAAGAATATGGCGGGGAAGATAAAAGATAAAGATGTTTCCGGAAAAATAAGTGAGACATTGCAAAAGCT
Organism: Vulcanimicrobiota bacterium; assembly: GCA_036746235.1. GTDB lineage: Bacteria > Vulcanimicrobiota > SpSt-956 > SpSt-956 > JAKJGF01 > CALARM01. The sequence continues at coordinate 5,452 of DAIOEN010000300.1, forward strand.
TGGCGTAAAGAAGTGAACAGTAAAAACAGTGACCGGTGACCAGTGAACAGTAATTACTGACAGGTAATATAACTGATCTTTGTTAGCTGACTCTGAATAATGATAAGCAGTAAGTAATAGCTGAAAAAGCTGGTAATTGATAATTGATCACTGAAAAAATTGATCGATGCAAAAAGTGATCACTGAAAAAAAGTGATCGGTGAAACAATGAGCACTGGAAAAAATGATAGCTATAAAAACTGATCACCGGTCACTGATAACTGATAACTGACAAAGAGGTGTTTTAATGATTGATGTTACTCCCCTGGGGACAATTTTAAAAGGAAAGTATCAGATTACAGAACTGATTAAAAGAGGCGGTATGGGAGCTGTTTTTAAAGTCAGGGAAATACCGTCCGGTAAAATATGGGCTTTAAAAGAACTTTTAGATCTCGATACTGATGTGAATGAAAGAGAAAATAATTTGAAGATGTTTCAGGAAGAGGCCAGATTGCTGGCAACTCTGTCTCATCCTAATATTCCTCAGGTTGTAGCTTACTTTGCAGAACAGGATCGTCATTATCTTGTTATGGATTTTATCACAGGAGAAAATCTTGAAGAAAAGTTAAATAAAGCACTTCAGAAGAATGAAATTCTTCCGCTGAACCAGGTTCTGGAATGGGCAGGCCAGGTATGCAGAGTACTGGACTATCTGCATAATCATAAACCTACTCCTATTATATTTCGGGATTTGAAACCCGGAAATATTATGGTTACAGGAGAAGGTGTTGTAAAACTGATAGATTTCGGAATTGCCAGAACCTATAAAATAGGGAAGAGAAAAGATACTTTTATTTTCGGAACCATTAACTATGCCTCTCCTGAACACAGAGGTTCTTCTCAGACAGATCATCGTTCAGACATATATACTCTCGGTGCTACTCTATATCACCTTCTGACAGGTTATCCTCCCGTGCCATTTCATACACCTGTCCCGGGAAGTCTTGTAAAGAAAAATCCGAGACTTCCTTATCAGGTTGAAATGTTTATTATTAAATCTATGGCACAGGACAAAATGGAACGTTATCAATCTGCTTCCGAGATGCTTGCTGCCATTCAGTCCCTTTGCGGCCAGCCTGCTCCAGTCAGGCAGGCCGTTCCGCCGCCGACTGCTCCTGTATTTTCAGTTTTACCTGCTCCTCAACCTGTTTCCAGAGATAGTAATGTTAAATTCTGTGACAGGTGCGGCTCATCCAATCGTAAAACAGCTAAATATTGCTCTAAATGCCGTTACATCCTTAAAGGTGGTTCTGCAAAACCGCAGGAACTGCCTGTTTTGAGAACAGATCCTTCTATAATGCCTTCTGTAAAACCACCTGTTTCTTCCGGGGCAACATCAGGAACTTTTTATGAACAGGGTATGAAATATTTTAAGGAAGGGATTTTTACGAAAGCAGGTCAGGAATTTCAACAGGC
>DAIOEN010000301.1:0-6775 GCA_036746235.1 Vulcanimicrobiota bacterium
GTAAGTCCTTTCAGATCTATAACACTGAATTCCTGAGAAGAATTAAATACTACTTCATAATTAATAAGCTGTTCAAAGATCTCTGTAAACCTGCTTTCACTTTCTTTATGTTTCTTCATAATCTGTATTCTTGTTTCTGTCATTGTGAGCAATGATATTATTTCTATGGCATGGAGATATGTAACGGGATCGATAAATTTTTGCAGAGCTTTATTTAGAAGATCTTTTTCTTCGAGCACAGGATAAGGTGTTTCATTGAACACACTTACGGGATTATTGTTGAATAACATAAGGGTTTTTAAGTAGCTATAGAAAAAAGTAGCAGGATTTGAGACGTTTTTCCCTATTTTATTTAATACCTGTTTTGGTAATATATTCTGATAATCCCTGAGGACATTCATCAGGGTCTTCTGTGATATAATCTCCTGTATGGATATATTCAGCATATTACTAATCCAGGTTTTAACATTAATTCCCGTTGGAACGTCCAGAGTAAGAGTAGAAATGGGATTATAATCCTCGAGATAGAAAATTCTTTGATCTGCTGTATGTATCATAAAAAAAATGTGCCTTTCTTAAAAATTTGTATATAGTCTAATTGTATCTAATTAGAACCTGAAAATCAATAATTATTTTTATCAAAATATGTTAACAATTTATTTACAAAATCTGCTTTACAATATTCTATTTAATAATTATAATAAAATTAATAAATAAATATATTTAAGGGGGTCATGAGAAATGCAGATAGGAAGTAACAGTCATAAAACCCATCAGACCAGATCAAAAATGCCTGATAACTACAGTAATGAAGGTCCCGATGGGCCAAACAGAGAAGTATCGGAAGACGGTATATGGAATTTTGGTAGCAGGGATAGTGTAGATATATGCGGCACCGGCGGCGGAAGTAGAGAGAGCAGCAGCTATTACGGTTGTGGCGACAGCGGCGGTGACAGCGGCGGCGGAGCTTTCCTGGGTTAGTTTTATTTTACTTTTTAATAAGCCTTCTGTATGAAATAAATTTTTAATTTATCTAATACTCTGAAGGCTTATAATTTTAATGGATTTACTCACGCGTCACGCGTCACGATCAGAGGTGATAGTTTTGAAAAACCAGCCCGAAGAAGATCCTGTTTATAAGTTTATTCATCTTGACGGACTTGCCAGGCGTCATGAAGACCTCCTTGTTAAAGGGCAGAAACTGGAACTGCCGGCTAAACCAGGAGAAAAAATAATTATAGATCAATATGAACATAAAAACGGAATTGTTCATATGGAAGTAATGGAAAGAGACAGAGGCAAAATCTCCAGAACCAGTTTTAAGCTGGAAAGAAAATATGTGGGAGTAGATGCCAGATGTATGACCGGTTTTAAAGAGATGCTTACCATTAATCATACCCTTCTTGATGATAAGAATAACAGAGTTACATCTCATAATACCAGGCTGGATTTTACTAAAGGTAAGATTATTGAAGAAGATATTTCTGAGATAACAGATACTGAAAAATCCGAATATTTACGGGATTATTTTTCCGATCTGGAAAGAAAAGAAGAAAAGAAAAAAAGTGACAATTCTTTCTTTTCAAAGCTTTTTAAAAAGGAAAAACGTGAGAAAGAAGAAGATAAATATAAAGAAAATTTTGAAAAAATACTTCATATGGCAAATAGATATAAATCACGCCTTGACAGCGGACAGAATATTGAATTTAATCTTTCTCCTCAGACTACTGTAGTTATCAATAAATATAAACCTGATGCCCATTCTACAGAGCTGAATATACTGGAAAAAAGTTCCGGTAAGATATCGAAGATAGATTATAAGATGGAAAAAAAATTTACAGGCGCTCCTTCCGGTTTCTCAGATTCATGTTACAGTAAAGCTCTTCTTACAGTCAATCATACCCTTTTAAATACGAGAGATAAAACTGTTAAATTGAAAGAAGCTCAGATTGATTGCCTGGGAGGATATATTAAAGAGGTTGACACAAAAGAAATAAAAAAATCGGAAAATAGAGAATTGTATGAAAAACATGCCGATTATGTAAGAGGTTATATGGCAGAAATTACTTCCTATGATAAAGAGCCACCTCTTTTGAAAAAACTTTTAAGCCTTAAGGATAAAAGCAGAGTTGATGAGCATGTGAAGAATTTTGAGGAAATACATGCTATGTTAAACAGAGAAAAAACTGAAGAAAAGTCCATTGAAGGCACGGTAATTAATTTATCACCAGATAAAAAGGTAATCATAGATGCAGAATATCCCGGTATGATTCCAAAGAGTTTTCATATTATTGAAAGACATAAAAAAGGTTTCAAAAAGACTGAATATGAACTGGAAAGACGTTTTACAGGCGGTGATATACTGGGTGATGCAAGTTTTATACAATTATTATCTGTTAACACGACACTTCTGGATACGAAGGATAAAATACTCTCCTTTATTGACACGAAGATTGATCTTGAACAGAAGCTTCTTGTTGAATCCCGTAAAGAAATTATAAAGAAATCCGATGTTCAGGATACTTATGACCATTATGCAGAAGATCTTTTAGGAGAAAGCAAACTATTTGAAAAAGAAGAGCCTGTAAAGAAACAGTCTTTTCTGTCTTTTCTGGATAGATTTAAGAAGGGAAGGCTGTAATATTCATTGAGTAGTGAATGTAATTAGGTCTCATGCAAAATAATTAATATCACCCTTTTAAGTTTAGAAGGAGAATTTTCTGGAATAGAGAAATATTTATTTTAAGTGGCGGAATTTTAATTTTATGGAGGTAAGGAAATGGACCAAGAAATTCTAAGCAGGAAAATTAAGATAGAACATAAGCTCTTCTTTTTTGATCTCAAGGCAAATCCCAATGGAAAGTATTTAAAGATAACGGAATCCGGGAAAAAGAGATCTTTTATAATAATTCCTGAAAGTGGCTGGAAGGATTTTCGGGATATATTGAATGAGATTATTGAGATGCCTGCAGAAGAAGAAGATATGAGAGAAGATATTGAGGAAGAAGTAGAAATATAAATAACTTACATATACATAATACAAAATTTCGCCCTGAATATTCAGGGCGAAATTTTTGTCTAAGTACCGTAACAGGTAAAAGGGTATCCGTAAAAAGGGAAGAGACTCACCCGCCGAAAGGTATTTGATGACTTTTCGGCGGGACAATAAATATTACTTTATCATGAGTGAAAAATATTAATAACGTTTCACTTTTCGCTAATATGTTATCAGAGAGAATACATCATAATCCTGAAGTGTTTCTCTGCCTTTAAGATCTAATAGTTCTATAATAAATGCACATCCAAGCACATTACCGCCGAGTTGTTTTATTAATCTGGCCGTTGCCAGGGCAGAGCCTCCTGTGGCGATTAAATCGTCAAAAATCAGCACATTGGTTCCTTCTTTGATTGCATCTTTATGGACTTCCAGAATATTGGATCCATACTCAAGGGTATATTCTATTGAATTAACTTCATAGGGAAGTTTTCCGGGCTTTCTGACAGGAACAAAACCTGCACCCATTATATAAGCCAGAACACCTCCCATAATATATCCTCTTGCTTCAACTGCTGCAATATAATCTATTTTCTGTTCTTTATAATGATCTACAAATTGATCAACAGCATATTTAAAGGCATTACCATCATTGAGGAGGGTAGTAATATCTTTAAATAATATACCGGCTTTGGGAAAATCCGGTATGTCTCTTATAAATTTTTTTAAGTCCATAAAAAACACCTCTTTTGTTAATTTTTGGGATATTAATGGAGAGATTTGTTACCTTTCTCTCAGTTATTGTGTGATATATTTTTCTAAAAATTGATTTATTTTTGGAAAATAGCCTGATAATTTGTCAAAATGTTCTCTATGTTTTAAACATTCTACATAACACGGGGAACTCAATAAATCAAGTTTTTCTTTATGTTCTATCATGGTAAGAGAATAACCTGTTCTGCTGTAAGAAACCCTGTAAAGCCCTATTTCTTCAAAGATAGCAAGGCAGGTCTTTACCAGTTCCGGCATAATCTCACGGGACAGACTGTCTGAATAAGACAGATTTATTGAACCACTTTTATACCTGGAATTAAGTAATTTATAACACCTGATAAGGAGGTTCCTGTCAGGTATCCGTGATTGTATTACAGAGATATTATTACGAATATCCTCTTCTGAAAAAGCCAGGTATAAATGTTTGCACATGGATATTTCAATACAGAATTCATTCCATGTAAAAGGACAGTTTAGTAAAATCAAATTATCGGTCGATACGATTTCATAGAGGAACGTAGTGGAACATAAGAGATATTTACTTTCTCCTGATTTAAAACGATCCAGTATTTTTTTCTGATCCTTAACTTTATGTCCCGATAGAAGTATCTCTACAGAATAGCCGGAACCTTCCAGAAAGGTTCTGGTCTGAATAACCTTATCGTCATTTGCACAGATTATAAGGGTTTTCCCGGAAAGCTCGCAAAACCATGGACCGGGGAAATCATTATATCTGATAATATGGGGCTTTTCTTTTTTTCCTGTACTTATTGTTATAAAATCCTGTGATCTCAATTTTGAACTCAATGTACAGAATAAGAATCCTCTGTTTTTTGTCAGATCATCTAACTGGATCAGTACATTACCTGAATAGTCAAGAAGGTTGTCATCTATTACAACCAGATCCGTTACAGGGGAGAAGAAAATATCTTTATAAAGCCACATATAATCAAAAGTAGTTATTATGAGGCATGGAAAATCCAGTTTTAAATTTTCCAGCAGATTTTCTCTTTCTACGGCATTTACGGAACCATTTAATAAAAAGACCCTTATCCCTTTTGCAGAAAAATAAGTTTTTAAGAAGTTATAATGCCTTGTAGATTCGAATTTCAAGGGATGAACAATCAGAAGCCTGTTGTTTTTTTGATATAGAGTTACAAGGATGAGATGATGAATCACATTTATAAGAGATCTGAAATTGTGAAAATTACCTATAATCTTTTTTTTCTCCAGGAAATTATCAACTATTGATTTTTCCATAGGAGAAAGAGATGCTTCTCTGTTTTTCAGAAAAATATTTCTTCTTTCACTTGATGATATGGATATATATGATTGTAAAGAAGGACGAAGATCCTTTACGGTAAGCCTCAGAATTGGTTCATCGCGCCAGTAATTAATATCTATGGAATAAACGATATCTATAAGGGAACCGGGTTTTATAAGATGACTGTAAGCCTTGCCCATCATAAAACCTACAGCTTCGTGAGTTACATCTCCCTGTCTCAGTATGAGTTTAAAATGTTCTTCATCTTTTCCCATGAATTTCGTATCAAGTACCTGAACTCCGAGTGAACAGAATATGGGGACTGAATTTTCACTGCCAAAAGGCTCCATAGCCTTGAATTGTTCGGCAAGGGACAGATCTATTTCGGGAAAATAAGCCTCTCCTTCAATACTGATTGTAGGAGAAAGCATATCTTCCATAACATGAGTCTGCACATATTCTTCCATTTTTTCTATAAAATCTTCTATTCTGGAAACACTGAGAGAAAAACCTCCTGCCAGGGCATGGCCACCGAATTTTGCGAGTATATCCTGACAGTAGCTCAGGGATTCAAATATCGAAAAACCTTCTATGCCTCTGGCAGAACCTTTTGCTTCCACTCCGTTGCTCATAATAAGATATACAGGTCTGTAATATTTTTCTACCAGTTTTGATGCGACAATACCAAGAACCCCTACATGCCAGGACTGTGAAGATAATATGATGGGACTTTTTTCTGATTTGCCCTTTTTCTTTTCAAGAAGTTCCAGGGCTTCATCCATTATTTTATCCTGAATGGTTTTTCTTTCCTTATTTCTTTCTTCTGCTATAGCTGCTACTTCTCTGGCTTCATTTATATCGATAACAGACAGAAGTTTTACTGCAAGATCTGCATTATCCAGTCGGCCGAGAGCATTTATTCTGGGGGCAATTTTAAACAGAACACCATTTGTATCCAGTTTATCTACAGAGGAGATATCCATAAGGGCTTTTAAACCTGTACCCGGTAACCTGTTAAGTAACTTTAACCCGAGATATGATATAATTCTATTTTCTTTTACCATAGGAACTATATCTGCAATAGTACCAAGAGCTGCCAGACCAAGATAGTCTTCCCATTTATGGGACGGAAAATGGGATATAAGAGCCTGAATGAATTTTAAAACTACTCCTACTCCTGCAAGATACGGGAAAGGATATCTGGAATATTTCATTTTTGGATTAATAAGAGCACAGGAAGAAGGTATATTTTCTTCTTCCGATTCATGATGGTCTGTAATTATTACATCGATACCAAGGGAACGGGCAAATTCTACTTCTTTTACATTTGTAGTTCCACAGTCAACTGTTATAATGAGTTTTATGCCGTCTCTGGCAAAGGCTTCAAGAGCTTTTATATTCAACCCGTAACCTTCCTGGAGCCGGTGGGGGAGGTAATAATCTACATAACCTCCCAGGTTTTTCAGAGTCATATATAACATAGTGGTACCTGTCGTACCATCTACGTCATAATCTCCGTAAACCATTATTTTTTCTTTATTGTTTAACGCTTCTATAACCCGTGTTATACCTTTCTCTATATCAGGCAAAAGCCACGGATCTTCAAGATCTGACATGGCAGGGGAAAAAAATCTCCCTGCCAGTTCAGGAGAAGATATAGCTCTGTTATTCAATACGAGTGATATAAGTCTTGGATAACCGGCTTCTCTCAGAAGAGAAAAATCCTGGCTTTTTCCAGGAGT
>DAIOEN010000302.1:0-2627 GCA_036746235.1 Vulcanimicrobiota bacterium
GTTCCTCCTGCCAGATCATATGTTACTTTCCCGCTCTGACACCAGAGGTTCAGTGCACCTGATACCTTTGCCCTGTCAAGTCTTGTCTGAAATGCTATTTCATCAAGAGGAGCAAATTTTTTCTCCTTTAAATAATTCAACACGGCACTTGTTTCGTAAACATCTACCTTTGCTCTTGATCCGAGGAGATCGAAGTTCCCTTCTCCCGACCAGTCATTGGCTGTCCACCCTGATAGGCCCAGTGTAAAAATCATATTGTCAAGGTACATAACATAAAAACTGGGCAGTCCTCTTCCAAGTAAACAGACTTTTACTTTTTTCGTAACAGGTATGAGTCTTTCCAGTATGTGGAGTCTTCTCCTGCCCCATGTCCTGATACTGACAGGTTCTTCTCCTTCCCATACACTGCCGCATTCCAGTCTGTATTCCCATGGCTCGAAAACTGCTGTCACAGGTTTACCGGGAGTGAGTTCATACCTGAGGGCTCTCGGGCTTTCTTTTTCACGATGTTGCCTCATGAAAAGACACATATTATAAATATCTACAGGGGAGAGGGTAAAACTTACCATGGGAAGACTCATGGCAGACTGAACCTGCAGGAATCCCCTTACCCAGCTATCAGGGAGATCAATCTTTTTTTCTTTGTAAATCTCTTCACCTGTTGTTTCTACCTGAAATCCTGAAGGGTCTATTTCGAAATGAGTCGATTTATAGGTTCTTATCTTCTGCATTTCACCGAACAACGCGGCGGAAAAATCTATATTTGTCGTACCGCATTCATATTCCGATATATGTTCAAATAGATCATACCCCGCTCCCAGTCTTGCATAGGACGATTCATCCTGAGAGAAACATTCGAAGAATAATTCGTCAGGATGAACTGTTATGACAGGATCAAAGACCCATCTGAATGCAGGATTTATGCCTTCCAGGTATTTTCTGAGTTTATTCCTTGCATCATAATAAGGCTTCCATCTTGCATACTGCCTGTCCTGAATTACCTTCAGTTCCGAACTGGCCAGATTCATTTTTTCGACAAGTTCGCTTTTCCCTTCCATATGCTTTGCAAGCCTTTTCATTTCCTCACCTTTAAGCCACTCCATGTATTCACTTCTATCCTTCTTTTTATAACGGAGGTCCGAAACAACAACTTCACGAAGGGCGCTCATGGCTTCCCTGAACATAATGGCATTTTTCAGTTTACCTCTGAAAAAAACAGGTTCTCTTTTTAAATCGGGAGAGAAATTTACCTTCGTCTCCTCTCCTGAATGTTCTATAACACTTGATTTTGCATAGGTAAAATTGAATAACATATAAATCCCCCCTGTTCTCGCGTCACGCGTCACGCGTCACGCGTCACGATAATTAATTTCTCCAGTTATAATTTCTTTTTTGCAATGATAGAACGTACCTGAGACTTTTACAGCTTTCAGGCCATTCTTTTTTCAATTTTGTCAGACACAGGAGAACAGCTTTCCTGTTTTCTATTATCCAGTTCATTTCTTTATCCATTTCTTTTTCCCAGTCCTCTTTTGTATGAATATCGTAATCTTCCGGTTTTTCTGATATATCTATCTGACCGTTACAAATATGACCGAGTTCTCCGCATTGAGAACAGAGAAGTGAAGATATCTTAAAATACCTTTCCACACGGTTTACTATAGATGTAAAATCTTCATTCATATTTTTTTATCCTCCTGATAAAATTTCAACAGGACCTTTTATATAAGGATATTTCGCCTTTAATCCAGTCATAATGGTAAGGCAGTAAGAAAAATCTTTCTCTGTCATAGAACTGCCGTAGTCTTCGAGTAATGTCATTACTTCTGCTGCTATGAAGGCATTTTTCTGCGAAACATATTCCAGATATTTAAAGAGTTTATCCTTCATTTTTCTTCCTTTATTGACTCTGAAGAGAATCGTTCTGAAAAATGGAAGGAGTTTTTTTATTTTTTCCGGCTCACGAGGCATTTTTTCTATAACAAGATCCAGAGCTAGTTCCTGAATATTACTCTCCGGATGTTCTGTAAGTCTGATAAATTCAAGTATATAACCTTCTTTAAGATATTTTGTTACAAGAGATTTGCCGAAATCCTGAATGTCTTTATGGAGACTGTCACATAAACCTGTTATTATGTCAGGTGTAAATCTTTCCACAGAGAAATTCTCTTCGAAGAAATATATAGCAAACCTTCTCGTGTCTTCCCATTTACTTTCCGTAAGACATGTTAAAAGAGAAATATCTTCCTGCCATCTTTCGGGATTTGATTTTATCATAGTTTTTGCTCCCTCTCTTACGGTAAACACATCATGACAGGCAAGACCTGCAAGGATTTTTCTGTCTACTGCCACAGAGTCGATGTTGCTGTTCTGTAAGAGCCAGCCCCCGAGATCCTGAATATTTCTCGAAGATGAATTTAAGATGGAAAAAATATCTTCCAGCGATAACAATTTAAGTTCTTCATAGAACATATCTTTAATATATTCCACTATAACAGTATAAAAATCTTTTTCTCTTTCTCCTTTTTTCAGCACATCAAGGAGTATTTTGAAATACAGAGCTTTATTTTCTTTCTCACAGAAAAGTTTTATCATGTCCAGAACATAATTCCATCTGTCACTGTAAG
>DAIOEN010000302.1:2727-6737 GCA_036746235.1 Vulcanimicrobiota bacterium
TTCTCACAGAAAAGTTTTATCATGTCCAGAACATAATTCCATCTGTCACTGTAAGGAGATTTTAACAGCATAAAGAGCCATGATGTCTTTTCTTCGAAAGAAACATTTTTGATTATATCTTTAAGCCATTCTCCTGCCATATGTCTTGCAGGCTCAAAATCACATAATAGGAATATTTTCAGAAGTTCTCTGTCTATTCTGGTGGGATCACTGTGTTTCTTGAGCACTTCCACCAGTATATTACAGACAAAAGGATAAGGTTTCCTGAACAGTTTTAATAGGTCATCTTTTGAAAGATCTGTTAAGGTGCCGGGAAATTTATCCCTCAGGATTTTAACAGCAAAAGAATTTATTTCTTTACATTCCGAGTTCATTAACAGTTTCAGTAATAAATTACTGTCACTCTCCCACAGAGACGGAAAGGATTCCTCCCTTTCTGCCGGCTCGATCGTGGCTTCTTCAATATTTTCTATTTTGATTTTTTTACCTATTTCATCGCGAAATTTGTCTCTTGTTATCTGCGATAATTCCCTTTTCTGGATGCATCTCCATTTGACACCTGACTTTAAAGGACTGTACCTTTTACTGTTTCCGTAAAGGATATAGTTAAAAGTCCACAGATGGTTAAACCTGTCGTAAATATTAGTGACAACACTGAATTTTTTACTATTCCAGTCATAAGTGTATTTAGTTATCTTCTGAGCCTGACGGCTGTCAGAGTCTTTGAAGTTTTTAAGAAAGAAATAAGCAAACTTTGCATACAGAGCAGAATTTTTCTTCGCAATGGTTTTGAATGTGCGCCACAGCCTCCTCATCAGATAGGATTTTGTCTTCATTGCAAATCTTGTTATACATATACTTTTATGATGTATATACCCTCCTGAAGATAATTTTGTAATCAATTCCGTTTCTTTATCACTGAAATTCAGGCCTTTAACCATAGAACGGAATTCATTCTGAGACATAAGTTTATTACAGTGGCTTTTTACAGTTTTCAGTTTATTTTCTTTGATGATATTTTTTAATACTTCTATTGTTTTATCATCGATTTGAAAAGCTATTCCATAATAAAGAGTATACATCATAACCTGTTCTATGTCTTTTTTATCAAAGCCTTTTTCCTGCAAAAAACCTGCAAAGTCCTTTTTCTCCATTAATTTGAATTTTGGCAGAGTTTTTAAAATCTTTGCTTTTTCCTTATCTTTAATTGCAAAATTAGTCAATGTATTTATATTCCACTCATTAATTTCATACCACCCTGCGTTTAAATTTGGCCCTGCCGCAATTTTTCTTATGACCTCACTCTCTGTATTATTAAATTTCATTTTCTTCATAAGGTAGTTGAATTTATTATAAGACATCATCGTACCGGGGCTTTCTATGGGAAGATCCGGTTTTTTACTGCTTACTATACTTTTGAGTCCGTCTATAATCTTATTTGCAAGGCCACTTTTTTCATCCTCAGGGGCCATAAATTGCTCCAGCTTTCCGCTTTCAATAAGATCCTTTAATTCTTTTCCGGTCTTATCATTAATTTCGTAATTTACGCCGTAATAGACGGTATATCTCATGACTCCCCATATGTCCTGCTCGTCAAAATTTAATTTTTCCAGTATCTCTGTTAACTCTTCTTTTGTCAGAAGTCTGTTTTTAGGAACAGATGATATTAATAGTTGAAGTTTCTCTTTATCTTTCAAGACATAAGTTTCTACATTCTTTATATTCGTATCATTTAATTCAAACCATGAACCGTATATATATTCGGCTTTCTGGTGAGGCGTAACTTCTATTCTGTAGGCAAGTAAGCCGAACAGTTCCATATCCATCCTGTATTCCGCTCTTTTATAAATGGATTTTATATTGTTCCAGTATTTCGGCAGATTTGCCGTAAGGAGTAATTCCTGCAGGGTTTTTCTTGCAGTATGTTTATCTATATCATAGAGTGCTTCCAGTAATTTTCCGTCTTTTTCTTTAGATAATACTGCTTTGAATTTTTCTGCAAATCCATTATCTTCCCTTTCAAGCATATCTTTAAGTTCAGGCGGAAATTTATCCAGTGCTTTCTTTGAAATATCTTCTATTGTTTCTTTATGGTCGATTTTTCTGAGACCTTCTTCTGCCATAACAGCGACAAATGGTTTCTCATCTTTTCTGAGTTCCTTAAGTGCTACGATGACTTTAATTTTCTCGTTGTTAAGTTCAGGTAGTGAGCTTAACATTTCAATATTATTAAGGATTTCTCCGAAATATTCTTTGCTGCATAGAATTCCCAGGGCTTTTGCCGAACTGTAACGTACAGAAGGATGTTTGTCTTTAAGACATTCTGTGATATGTTGAAGTATTTCCGGCACGACATATCTCTTATCTGCCAGACAGACAAGAGCTTTTGACCTGAATTTACTGTTACTGTGTTTTAACATCTTAATAAGATATCTTTTCTTTTTTTCTGTATCAGGTGGACAGCTAAAAGTTTTCTCCAGACTTTCTCCTTCTATGATCTCTATATATCCTTTTTTCAGTTTTTCTTTTATTAATTTTTCATAAGATTTTTCTGCATCTTCTTCAGAGGAGAAATTTTTAGTCTGTTTCTGCCCCTCTGTTCCTATACGTCCGAAATTTACGGTATGACTGGTTCCTTCTCCCCATATGGACCAGAATTTACTCGATGTGCCTTCTATAAATTCAAAGGTTCTTTTTTTCATGTCTCTCCCTCCTTACTTACCGGAAATCCTGTCGAGTTGTTCTCTGAATTTTTTCCCTTTTTCACTGTCTACCATAGATATATAGCTGCAGTAACCTCTGAGATAGGCAATAAAATTCGGATGTTTTTCCTTATTCTGGCTATCAATGCCATGTTTTTCACAGTTATAAAGGATGGCTCTGAATTTCTTTATTTCATCCCTGCTTACGGAAAGTTTCCTGTTTACGACGATACCTGTGACTTCCTGTCTTCTGGATTTATGAAAAACCCTGGTTTTATCAGGATGTACTTCAAAACCTTCATTGCTTACTATGGAAGTAATGTCTTTAAGGAGTTTCCCTGTATGTTTTATTGAATTTCCGGAAAAGGTAAGATCATCTGCATATCTTGTATAGTTGAAACCCAGGCTTTCCGCTTTACCTTTAAGTCTTATATCCATATGACGGCATATGATATTTGTAATTGCAGGGCTTGTGCAGGCTCCCTGAGGAAGTTCTCTGTCTCCCAGAGAAACATCGTAGATTTTTCCTTTATAGCTTACTCTTTCCCTCGGAGGTTCTGTGCAGAGAAGGGATAACACTATTGATAAGGACTCCGAATAACCGAAGGAACGGAACATGCCTTTTACCCTTTTAAACTTTATGGTAGGGAAGAAGTCTTTCATATCCATATTTATTACCAGGTCATTTGCTATATGTCCCGTAGCATTTGACATAATTGATTTACCTTTTATAAACCCGTGGACACAGGGTTCCGGTAGAATTTTATCCAGAATATTTGCCTTTATCCAGTTCTGTGCTTTACGAAGCAGCGGTTTGGGCGAAGAAATTTTCCTTACGCCCCCTCTTTTTTTTGGTATGGTAAAATTGTGGTAGTGAGACAGGGTAGTACAGTTTCTGTGGTAAGTAAGCCATCGGACTTTTGAAATTTCTATTTCCATACATTTTGCCAGTTCTACAGGTGTTGAAAGCTCCGGCAATCCCAGATTCTGTAGTTTCCCATGATCAGATATTTCATCTGATAATCCCTGTGAAACTCCGTGGCCGAGATAAAGTATGAGACCTTTCTTTTTTTCTTCCCACTGTCTTTTCTTTTCGGCTTTTTCCTGTTCTTTTTGGAGTTTTTTCTCTGCCCTTTTCTTTTTACTTTCATCCCACATCTGCTGTCTTATCTGTTTTAAGATTTTTTCTTCATTCCCATATTTCCCGATTTTAGCCCTGAGAGAATTTATTTCATGCTCAAGTTCTCTCCTTCTGGCAGTTTCATCGGGAGGCTGTAAATCTTCAAAAGTCCTCTCTTTAGGCCAGAA
>DAIOEN010000303.1:0-6723 GCA_036746235.1 Vulcanimicrobiota bacterium
TCACGATTTTATTTATCCTTTACAACGAGCACCCTCTCATCGGAATTTCCCTTTACATGTGGATTATACATCATTTCCGCACGGGCAGGCAACGCATGGTATATACCGGGTGTCTCAGCCCTCAGGGTATATACAATTTCTGCATGGCCACCCTTGAGATTATTCAAGAAAAATACGACTCTGTTGTCTCTGTTTTCCCTTCTTGCATAGTATCCTTTCAACCATTTACTGTCATCTGCTTCTCCCACTATTTCACATCCTGCCGGTATATAATCTTCTATCATAATATACTGATATTCGGGCTTACCGTCTACGGTAATCTTTACTTTAAACTGTTTCCCCGATATGACATCCCAGTTAAGAGGATAGAGTATCTTTACCGGTTTAAAGGATTCTTTTGCAGAAGGCATTTCCGTAACATATTCCTTCTTTACCGTAAAACCTGCATCCTGTGAAGTGAGGTTATCCGCATAGCCGTAAGTGGACATATAGACTGAATAATAAAGCTCTCCTTCTCCCTGTCTTATTATTTCGATTTTATTCTCTCTGTCTTTCCTGAGTTTATCCTTTGAAATTTTATAGACTTTTCTGTTCTCATCTTCTTTCTTTTCTTCCGTAGTAATGAGGAAATTTTTTCCGACATCGTCTTTCCCTGCATTGAATTCACATAATTTCTCATTATTCATATAAACCTTTACATTATAATCAGGTGACAGTTCTTTCGATTTACACAGATAATCTGACAGGGCATAGATAGCAGAAGCAGTATCTTTTGTAGATGCCCAGTAATATCCGTTGCTGCGGTTTTCAATAAGCCATTTTACTGCTTCATCTATGTTCTCGTTTCCAGGGTCAATGGCAATCATGGCTTTAATAACCCACGAAGTAGTTTCTACACTATTGTCGAACCATCCGTAATTTAAACTATTACTTTTCCAGTGGCATGTATCTTTAATGACTTTTCCTTCTGACATCAGTTCGGAAAGAATGATTTCTGATTTTTTCGCATTTCCTGTTTCATGATAAGACATGGCAAGTAATGATTTTGTATAAGAATTCAATATCTGTCTTATATTAAATAGTTCGTCCGTCTGCTGTATGAAGTTTCTGTCTCCTGCCATAACAGCAGAAAATATAATGTACATTCTGGTATTCTGTGTGTCGATTATTGAGTAATCTATAGAATTTATTTTATCTGAAAGTTCACCTGCTTCAATGTCTTTCCCTCTCTTTTTCAGATGTTCTATTTTTTCCTGAATGCGTTCCTTTTCGGAATTCAGTGAAGATATTTCATATGAAAGATTGTAGTTAAGTTCATGTATGGCATCAAGTCCCCGTGAAAGCACATAATCATTGACGGTAAATCCGGCTTTTTTAGCTTCACTTAAACCGTATATTACAAGTCCTGTAAGATATGGACTGGTTTTATCGTTTTTCCACCATCCCCATCCTCCGTCATAATGTTGCATTTCATAGAGTTTATCCAGGCCTTTACCGACCATGTCAGGAAGTTTTTGCTCAAGTTCCTGGTTTTTTATACCCAGTTTTTTCATAGTTCTCCATACAACTATATCGGGTAGGAAACAGCTCATGGTCTGTTCTACACAGCCATAGGGATAGGCTGTAAGATAATCGAGTGATTTAAACATAGTTCCCGTAATTGACGGAGTGAGATTTATTTCCAGTTCCTTACCTTCATCTATGGAATCAGGGGGAACTGTGAGGATTTTTACATATCTTCCCTTTATTTTCCCTGACTCTGTCTGAATAAATTCCTGTCCGTGAGGAAGAACAGGCACCGATAGTTTAACTGCATCGGAATATGTGTCCGGTTCGTCTACAGATACGGCATAGGCTGTAAAAATGGCTTTCCTGTTTTCAGGCAGTTTATCTGCTTTAAATGTCCAGTCTACAAGAAGAGAACCTTTTGCCGGAACATTTATTATTTTTTCATTTTCCCCTTCAAGAGTTGGGCCTTCCGATTCTATAAAAGTTCTTATTTTCATATCTTTATCTATGTTATTATGTATTACTCCCGAAATATATAGAGAGTCTTTCTGTGCTATAAATCTTGGAGTTTCAAGCCTCAGAAGCAGTTTTTTACTTACTATCGATTTCGATACGGTTCCTCCTACAAGGGTATCTTTTGTTACTGCTCTGAGAGTGGCTCTCCACGTAGTCAGGTTATCGGGGAGTTTGATTTTTACATGTGCTTCTCCCCGGTCATCTGTGACAATAGTTGGAGCCCAGAATGCAGTATCTTTAAAATCTTCTCTTACTTTAAGGTTTTGAGGCACTTTCTGTATGCCTCCGGCAGACAGTTCTGCCGGTATGGAAAACCCTGTCATGACGTAATTTTCCTTCTTGCCGTAGAAGAATTTTCTTATATCCTGAGTGTTGTCCGCTTTTATTGCATAGATTGCTTCATCTACGAGTCCCAGAGATACTTCCGATTTCAGAGGATTACCTGACACATCAGTTGTCTTAATCGTGAAAATTGCTTCTTCTCCGGGAAGGTATCTGTCTTTATCTGCAGTAACTGCAACATTTATAAATTTATCTTTTGCAGGCACTGCAATGAGTTTTGTTCCTCTTACCAGATCGCCGTTTGACATAAAACATACTGTAAGATAGACATTGGGGCCGTAATTTTCCTTTATAGGGATTTCTACAAAAGAACTTTTTGTATCCAGTTTAATAACCTGATAATCTTCTATTTTATTTCTTTCCACACAGAGAAGAGCATATTTCGGCTCTGAAAGGTTTGCCGCATTTATGAGCACTTTTGCCGTATCTCCCGGTGAATAGAGACTTTTATCCGTTATTATATCAAGGGCAGTATATTTACTTGCATAACCGCTTCCGGAGATCCACGAAGTATCTGACGCGGAAATAACATTTCCGTAGCTGTCAGTTCCTTTTGCTTTAACGACAAGCATGTCGGAAGGTATTTCGGAAGGAAGTTTCAGTGTGCATGTGCCGTTTCCTTTTTCGTCGAGTTTTATATTTTTACTGTGAAAAGACTCTGTTACATAAGTTTTACTGACTTCATTCCATTTTCTCCAGCTGAAATCGAGTTCTACGTCTTTACTGACAGGATGGTTGAATATATCCTGACCTCTTACAGTAACAGTCACTTCTTCTCCCACATTATAAACATCTTTTTCCAGAGATAGGCCCAGGAAATATTCACCTCTGGTAGTCAGAAATGATGAGGAAGATGTTACTTCCCTTCTGCTTAAATCAATAACAGATGCTTCTATGGTATATACTCTGTCAGAGTCTTCCTTCTTTACAGGAATATTTATTATCAGGCGGCCATTGCTGTCTGTTTTTGCTGTTTTCTCCATAATGACTTTATCGGGGTAGGAATAATAATAAGTGCCGGAGTCATCTCTGTACCAGCTTTCTTCTGGACTTACCGTATCGAAAGAGAACCTGTAATAAGAACTTCTTACTGTATAATAAACAGTGGCTCCTCCTACAGGGGAGCCGAAATAATAATCTGCCTGCAGTTCTACTTTTGCATCGCCCTGTCCCTGAATATAGGATTTTTTCCCCGGTGTTATAGATACTTTATATTCAGGTTTTCTGTATTCTTCTACGGTGAAATTGGCATAATAGGATACTGTGTCATTTATTGTTGTCACTATATTGTAATTTCCCGTAGATGCAGCAGGAGGTATGTTAAATTTTCCGGAAAAAGAGCCGAAGTCGTTTGTAAGAGGTTTACCATGGTAAACACTTTTACCTGTAGAGTCGAATATTTCCAGTTTTATTCCTTTATGGGAAAGGTTTTCATAGGTTTCACCCAGGTCTTTTCGTAATATGCCTTTAAAATAAACTGTATGTCCCGGACGATATATGGGTCTGTCCGTATATACATAGGCCTGGTATCTTGTCTGAGCCTCTCTATTATTTGAAGAGTAAAGAGCATAATTACCTTTATAGTCTGTGAAAACAGTCATCGCACCCGTTAATGGTTCTTTAAAATCTGCTTTATAGATACCGTTATTATCTGTAATTCCTTCTTTGATGAGTTTATTGTTAAGATAAATCTTAACAGAAGCATCTTTCTGAGGTATATTTTCCTGCAGATTATTTGCAAAGACCAGTATTTCATGAGGAGTAAATTTTACAACAGAGCCTGTATGAGATATGATGGCTTCCGATGCACTTTTACTTTCTCCTGACACACCTTTCCCTGTAGCTTTTATAAGATAAATACCGCTTTTTTCCAGAGGAAGGTTCAGTGTCTTACCCCTGCATCCGATTCCGCACGGGAAATAAAAGGTTCCCTCAAAATCAGGTTTGTTTTTCAGGATTTTATCTTCGTCATACTTATACTTTCCGTTTTCTATTTTGAAATTTTTGACACTGTACGCTTTCCAGTCTACATAATCAATGTTTACCCCTGCGCAATAGGCCTTTGCTCCTCTCGCATAATAATGATCTGTATATAGAGTAAAGTATGGTTCTCCATGAAAATGATGATTGCTTAATTTCTTATCTCCCACAGAGAGGATGCTGTCCTGAGTATATACTATTACATTGTCTGCTGTATAGAGAATTTTGCTTTCCGTCGTATAACCTGCTCTGAGGGGAGAAGAAACTTCTTCTCCTGTTTCTGTATCAAGAAGCAGTAATTCTCCTTCCGATGTGAGGCAATAGAGAACATTATCAAATACAATAAGGCCGGATTTGAAAAATTTGCCTTTATATTCTTTTTTCCATACAGGCTGTTTTGTATCTGTATTAACTGCACATATACCTTCATTATTTATGCCTGTCGTATAATAAATCATATTTTTATTATATGGTGCCGTACTGCCGTAACCTGTAAAATCTCCGTAGAATTTCGGATTTGTGTCTTTATTTTCCCATTTTTTTCCGTCTTTTATGAAAGCGAGTGTATTTCCCGGTGCGGTATAGAAAAAGGTGTTATCTGCATATTCGAACTTTATGAAATCGACAGAATAAGACTCTGAAAAATCCCACTTTTTCAGAGAGAAAACCTTCATGGCCATATTATTTTCACTTATGAACATTACAAGGTTTTGTTTGTCAAAACAGAAATAAGGGTTTCCTTTTCCTATAGTTTTACCCAGGTTATATTCCCTTTTCAGTTTACCTGTATTTAAATCCACTTCCTGAAGTTTGTATCCGTCTTTGCTTCCGTCATTAATCAGTAAAAAACATGTTTTCTCTATTATTTCCATATCTATAAGGCTGTAATTCTTTAAAGGGGCAAACCAGAGTTTTTTCTTTGTATTTCTGCTGTAACATATGACACCTGCATTATCGATGCCGGTAAAAAAGTAATCATCATAGCCTGTGAGTATATTAAAATTATAAAAAACGTTCTTTTTAGATTCCTCATCGTAAAATTCATATTCCCATACAGTGGAACCGTCTTTCAGGGAAATAAGAGCTATGTGTTTGTAATTATCTGTAAGATAGGCATAATTATTTCTTCTGATCTCTTTATTAGGGGTGAAAGTCAGAGCTGTTTTCCAGATTGTTTTCCCTGTACTATGAGATATGCAATAGTAATTATTGCTTATAGTAAAATATAATTTTCCGTCCTCTCCTGCTTCAGGTTTTATGGTAAAATATCCGTCAAAGGTTTCATGCCAGGCTATGGCTTTTTCTCTGTTTGAGCCTGATGCGAGACCTGATAAAAGTAGAACTGTAATAAGACATAATAATAACTTTTTCAACATAACATAACCCCCTCTTAAATAGTTCGTGACGCGTAACGCGTAACGCGTCACGGGAGAATTGTCTCTGGCATAATCTGCAACTATATTATTTTTCTTTTTATTTTCCACATAATTTGTTAAATATCCTCTATGTTTATAAAAACTTGCCAGTCATAGCAGAATAATATATAATAAAATTGTAAGGAGGAATGATTTTTTTGCCAGATAAAGACAATAATTCCACCGGCATAGCAGGCAAAATTGCCATAACATTTTTCCTTCTTATTTTCCTCGCAGCAGGTCTTCTTGGAACTGTTTTTATTGGCCGTGAAGCATGGAATACTATCAGAAGCTACACCTGGACTAAAACAGAATTTACATCTCTTTCATCTGAAATAAAAGAAGATGAAGAAGGATATTCTTTGATAATAAATTATAAATATGATTTCAGAGGCCAGTCTTACAGTGGGCAATACAAAAAAACTTCTGTTACCGATTATTACAGTGTAAAGACAGAGGCAGATAAATACAATACCGGTTTAAAGGGCATATGTTATGTAAATCCTTCCTATCCTTCCTCTTCAATTTTAAAACATAATAGTCTCTGTTTTTTGCCTTTTATATTTATTCCTTTTGCATTTGTTCTTGTTGCCTTTTTTATAATATATAGCTTATGGACAGGGGATAAGGGAAGAACAAACAGTGAACCTGTTCAGGCTATTTCAAAAAAATCCGGCCCTTCTTACGGTAATATTGCAGGTGCCCTGTTTTTTAGTATATTTTTTATTGCAGGAATTGTGGCGACTTATTATATGACTTATAAACCACTGGTAAAATTCATTGATGCTCAGTCGTGGACAGAAACTCCATGCAGGGTACTATCTTCCAGAATAGTGACCCATGAAGGTGATGAAAGCACAACGTACAGTGCAGATGTTCTTTATGTATATAATGTAAAGGGCATAGAGTATAAGTCCAACAGATACAGATATTTCAGTTCTTCCGGCTCTTATAAAGGTGC
>DAIOEN010000304.1:0-1701 GCA_036746235.1 Vulcanimicrobiota bacterium
TGTAGAAAGATTATATATTTTTATATATTCTTATATGAGAAAATAAGCTATATGCCACAACTGCTATAAATGCTTAGGAGCAGTCGGGAAATAACTACATCATAGTTAAAGTTTATATCGTGACGCGTAATGCGTAATGCGTGACGCGAGGATATGATCGTTCTAACAATTTGCCGGAGTTGTTTTTCTTGCAATCCTTATTTGTTTTTAAATTTATCTTCCAGCATTTTATTTGTATTTTCTTTCAGTGCCGGATATGCTTTTACGAAAAACCATATTATACCGGGTAACATCATAAGTATCCCCGGAATGGCTATTGTTCCCAGTC
The DNA here is from genome assembly GCA_036746235.1 of Vulcanimicrobiota bacterium. Taxonomy (GTDB): domain Bacteria; phylum Vulcanimicrobiota; class SpSt-956; order SpSt-956; family JAKJGF01; genus CALARM01. The sequence goes on from DAIOEN010000304.1 coordinate 329, forward strand.
CTACCAGATAGGGGCCTACAAATATTATTGTGTATAATAAACCTATTATAAATAATATTAAAAAAGTAAGTTTCATGCCAATCACCTCCTGAAAATTAATTCTCTGCAGAAAAATAAAAGTCCTGCTATTGTGAATTTTTTTTGCATGACATGGAGAACTTTACAATTTATTTACAAAGTAATATCATTTAGCTATCAACTTTAGTACATTGCCTGCCTGGTGCTCCGGAGAAAAAAATATCACGACGACACAGGTCTATTTGAATAAAATATAATGCAAACCGGCATGATGTAAGCTCTAACAAATATGGCTGTTCCAGTTAAGATTTTTTTCGGACGAGCGCCAGGCAGGCAATGCCATGGAATTTATAAAGATAAACTTGATTGCGATTTGGTATAAAAACAGTTTCTTAACAATTCAGTGGTAAAATATAGAATAAAGTAAAATATGATAAAAAGGAGTATTTTTATTACTTTAGGGTCGCCGAGTCCAATAAAAATTTTATCCAAAAGTTAACAAAAAATTAACAAAATTAAGTTTATTTTTTTCTCTAGAAATGTATAATAAATTAAGGGAAATTATTTAAGGGGGTAGGATTATGCAATTAAATATAAGTACTCTTTTTAGAGGGAAACAACAGATAACAAAACCTCAGGCACGCAAGCTTATGGAGCTTGACAAAGAAGGCAGAATGAGAGATATAGATAAAGATTATTCTTTTTTGTCCTATACAGAACATTCAGGAGCAGCAGAAGCCTTTGAAAAACTAACCAGCAGAAAACCTGTTTACATAGCAAGTGGTAGCTTTATATCTGATGGTGTACAGGAATTAAACGATCCGGAAATGCTTGATCTGGTTGAAACTCATACAAAGCTTACTCCACAGGAAGAAAAAAATCTCGACACTCTTTTCAGCGGAGATCAAAAGGCCATAGAAGAAGCGGTAGACAGCAGACTTAAAGAACTTGATAAAGAAGAAAGGTTCAGAATTAAAGATAAGAATTTTTCCTCTGAAACTTATAGAGATGGCTCAGGAGCGGGAGAGGCGAAAGAAAAATTAAGAAAGCATAATCCTGTTTTTATAGCAAATCTGGATGAATATAATAGTTTTACTCCTATGATTGGTATGATGAGCGGCCCTAAAATACCAGTTCAGGAAGTAAGAGATTTAAAAGATGTCCTTCTTGTGCCGGAAGAAAAGGCAAAAATAGATCCAGGTAATATAAATAACTGGAATATAGGACTTCCTGGTGATAAGCCAAAATCGCTACTGGAGATGGCTCAAAAACCTAAAATAGGTCTTCCTGACCCGACTGCAGTCGGTATGGGGCAGACATTGGTAAAAATGAGTATGGAACAGAAACCATTGGGT
>DAIOEN010000304.1:1801-6709 GCA_036746235.1 Vulcanimicrobiota bacterium
CTAAAATAGGTCTTCCTAACCCGACTGTAGTCGGTATGGGGCAGACATTGGTAAAAATGAGTATGGAACAGAAACCATTGGGTTTGTCTGATTCTACTGTAGAGGGTAATAAGCCAAAATCGCTACTGGAGATGGCTCAAAAACCTAAAATAGGTCTTCCTAACCCGACTGTAGTCGGTATGGGGCAGACATTGGTAAACATGAGTATGGGACAGAAACCATTGGGTTTGTCTGATTCTACTGCCGATACGGTAAATTCTGAGAAAAAAGATCCCTTTGCAAGTCTTCCCAGTAAGAAGCTGGATGAAAAATTGCCCGGTTCATCGACCTTGATGGGGCCGATACCGATTAGTATGGGAGACTTTCCCAAAAAAAATCGAACATTAGCAGATACAGCTATGACTGGAGCGCTTCTAGGATTCAATATGTCACATTTAACTTATAAGAACAAGAAAGATACCATTGATGTTCTAAAAGGTATAATGAATGGTAGAAAGCCTTTCGAGGGAAATTATAAAGATACATTTACAATTCACATAAAAGGGTTAGATGTTAACGATTCCGATATAAAACAGGTAATAAAGGAAGCTAAAGATATAGGTATAGAAATTTTGCCTGAATAAATCAAATTAAAGATTGCCGTACTCGGCATAAAGACTGCCGGGAATATGATAGTCCTATAGTATGGCGATTTATAGAAAATTAAACAGATCTTAATAAATTGCAGAGAAGTTTTTCTGTTAAATTAAAGGATCTGTTTATTTTTCTTATTTATCTTCAAACGTCAGGAGTCAGGACTAACTGATAAAATTAATTCTTCCTTTTTGAGGCGGCGTATCAATGCCGGGATTGGCTTTTATGTAATCCAATAAAATATCTCTCTGTATCCTGCCTGTTTCTACGTTCTTACCCTTCGGGAATTCTTCGTAACCGCAGGAGCCGGTAAAGGTTATATCGTTTATGGCAACACGATAAGATTTGCTCATATCTATGGGTAATCCGTTTACTTTTATATTTGACACCTGGTTCCCGGCAGGTTTTGAAGTGTCTATATCTACCGTCATACCTGATATCTGTAAATAATTTTTATGCTGTTGAGCACTGTTTTCCATTGTCTTTTTTATCTGTTCTCCTGTTAAATCGATACAGATACTCTCGTCATCACGGGGTAATATGCGATAAACATCTCCAAAGGTTATTTTCCCTCTGAATAATTGATCTCTTATTCCGGAAGAAACAAGGAAAGCTATATCACTTTTAGTGCCTGCTCTCATAGCATCTGTTACAAAATCTCCCATAACACTTTCTTCTACTTTCAGTCTGTCATGGGGTAAATCAATATTTGTTTCCCCGACAACCTGGCTCTTCTTGTTCTGTGCTTCCATTATAACAGGAGTTACAATATCTTCGACACCGCTGTCCATTTTCAGACTGACACTTTTTAATAAATTTTCCGTAACAGGAATGAATTTGTTTTCGTAACTGATTATTTTATTTTCATCTTTTTTAACTTTAAGTTTCAGATGACCTACATATTTACCCTGGGTGCCTGATTTTACTATTATATTTCCGTTGACTTCCTCTATTGCTTTATTGTGGCTGTGGCCTCCAACTATTATTACATTATTTAACTCTGATGCCAGTTTTCTGTCATACTCATCACCTTCATGGGATAAAACTACAACCACATCGACACCTTTTGATTTTAATTCTTCTACATATTTCTTTGTAGTTTCCATGGCATTTAAAAATGTCAGTCCTTCAACCTTTCTCGGATCTCCTTCTTCTCTTATCGTATCTGCGAGGACACCTACCATACCTACTTTTACTCCGTTAATTTCTTTTATTACATAGGGGCTCACGTTATCAAGTAATGTTCCGTCTTCCTCTAAAATATTCGCACCTACGAGAGGAACCTTTGTATTACTTATTAATTCATTGAAAGACTGTCTGCCCCAGTCGAATTCATGATTGCCTACTTCTACCGCATCATAACCTATGGAGTCCATGACTTCCAGCATGGTTTTTCCCCTGTTCATATTGGATTCCAGTGAACCCTGCGACCAGTCTCCTGCATCTACCAGAGCATATTTCCATTTATCTTCTTTTTTAAGCTTATTTATTACATTTGCCATGTTTGAAACCCCGCCTATGACCCCGTATTCCTGGTCAGGCATTGGTGTTATGGCACCATGTATGTCACCTGTATAGATAATATTTACATCGTTTATGTCTGATTCATTCTGTGTGGCTTCATCTCCGGAAGAACCGGTTTCATTGTTTTTTGAGCCATTTATGAGGGCCATTAATTTACTGAAGGCATCCATCTGCTGTGATACCGGATCGCTTTTCTGTTCTCCCAGTATTACAGTGTCCCGCGGATTTAACGCATCATTGCTTTCTGATGCAGATTTTTTTGCGGATGTAATTGCTTCCTGTGTTACATTTAATCTTGAACCTATCTGCATAAATTCACCTGATTATGTAAAATTATCTGCTGAAAAAATAATATTCTTCAGGCTCAGAAGACAGAAGAGAATGACCGGTTTCTAAAGTGTGACTGCTCTTTAGTTCCAGTGATAGTTTTCGGCCTCTGTCATTCCCCGGTTCTTCTTCAAACATTGCCAGGACACCGTTATTATTGGCTTTTAAAGTATAATTATCTCCTGTTTTACTGTCATGAAGAGTATAACTTTCCAGATGTTTATTTATTGATCGTTCCTGAAGGCCGGCATAGTTCGCTTTAAATGGTACAATTGTTTCTGTGGCAGGTTTTGCACCGATTGATATTATATCAGATGTTTTAAAATCTTCCTGTTTCAAAGGTATTCCGGAACCGGTAGATTTTATTTTCCCCGCCCCTGAATATTTTTGTAATTCTGTTTTATTCAGTCTATTGTTAATACTCCCTAACATAAAGCAACTCTCCGTCAAATTTTACATTTATCCATAATTAGAATAACATATGTTTATGTTAAAAGTAATATTTTTTTGTTAAATTTTTGTTAATATTTATACTAAAATTTTTATTGTTCAGATTTTCCCTGAAGCATAAGGGGAATTGAATATTATTATCCTGTCATGGCAGACGAATTAGTTATTATTATCAGGAAGGAAATGTAATTGAATGCTTGAATTTTACAGTAATGTATTATTTCATCATTAGAGTGAAAAGTGAATAGTGAAAAGAATAGTTACTCACTATTCACTTTTCAATCCTTATAATAATTAAAAAAGGAACGTTTATGTCAGAAACCAGGGCGAAACCTTTTCTTAAATGGGCCGGAGGAAAATCACAGCTTCTTTTGCAATTTAACGATTATTTCCCTTCAGAATTGAAAGAAGGAACAATTGATTTCTATTTTGAACCATTCCTGGGAGGAGGAGCAGTGTTTTTTTATATAGCTCAGAAATATAACTTTAAACAGGCTTTTCTTTACGATATAAATAAAGAACTTATACTCGCATATAAAGTAGTTCAGAAAGATGTAGATAAACTCATAGAATTACTTTATAGATACGATAAAAAATATAAAATCTTGAATGAAGATGAGAGAAAATTGTTTTATTATGATATCAGGAATGATTATAATTTAAAGGAACATAAGATAAACTATAAAAAATATTCTTCTTCCTGGATAGAAAGAGGAGCACAGATAATATTTTTAAATAGAACCTGTTATAACGGGCTCTTCAGGGTAAACAGACAGGGAGGATTTAATGTGCCCTTTGGAAGATATAAAAACCCTAAAATCGTGGATGAAGAAAATTTAAAGAAAGTCTCATGTTTATTGAAGAAAGCCAGAATAGAAACTGCCGATTTCAGTAAAATAAAAAGAAAGATCTCAGAAAATTCTTTTGTTTATTTTGATCCTCCCTATAAACCAATAAGTAATACAGCAAATTTTACTTCCTACAGTAAATGCGTTTTTGATGATACCCAGCAGATAAGGCTGGCAGAACTTTATAAAGAACTCGACAGGAAAAAGGCGAAATTAATGTTAAGTAATTCGGACCCGAAAAATGAAGATAAGGAAGATGATTTTTTTGACAGGTTATATGAAGACTATCATATCTATAGAGTGGATGCACGAAGAGCAATTAACAGCAATCCGGAAAAAAGAGGTCTTATAAAAGAATTGATAATAGTAAATTATTAAATGATTTTATAATTAGATAACTATCCATAAATAATGACTTTGTAATGTGTAAAGCGTAATGCGTGATGCGCAGTGATGAAACGCGTAATGCGTCACGACCATTTTATAAAAATTATAATAACGGAGGTATAAAGAATGTTTTATTGTCCGAAATGTGAAAGTGAATATGGAGAGGAATTTAATATATGTCCCAGATGCGGAGACGATATGTCAGATAATGTAGATTGTAATATAGAAGATGTCGAAATGAGATTTCTCTGTAATGTGATGACAGAAGCAGAAGCATTTTTGATCAGAGGTATTCTTCAGGCAGAAGAAATTGATGTTTTTATCAAGCCTCTTGAGGTAATTATGTATGAAGGTGTTTATTCTGACATGGAAGGAGTATGGGGAAGACTGTTTGTGTTTTCTAAAGATCTGGTAAATGCTCAAAAGATTTTAACTGATTACCTGGCAGCCAGTTCGGAAGATGAAGAAGCATGGAGCAAAGCAGAAAATCCTGAACTTCTTGATGAAGATAAAGAAGAATGAATTTTTCATAAAAAAGAATATTTTTATAGGAATATTTTGTTGTTTTATGGAATAAAGTAATAAATAAATCGACTTGGAAAGAGATTAAAGGTGTCGTGAATGGTGAAGAGTGAAGAGTGAAGAGAGACTTACTTATACGCTGTTACGACATACTCTATAATAAAAGAATGAGGAGGTTATAGTTATTATGAGACGAGGAATCAGTTTATTTTTCATA
>DAIOEN010000305.1:0-6700 GCA_036746235.1 Vulcanimicrobiota bacterium
TTTCAGGAACTTCACCGACAGGGAAGAACTATCGTATTAATAACTCATAACAGTGATATGGCACTGTATGGTACGAGAGTTGTAAAATTACAGGACGGAAAAATAATTTCAGATGAACATCTGAAAGACAGTGAAAGAATTATAATTAACAATGGTGCAGTTGAGAATCCCGTAACATCAACCCTTACAAACCTGGGGAGCATGAATATATTTAAAAGTTTCAAAATAGCATGGAATGCTTTGAAAGTAAACAGGTTACGTTCTCTTCTTACTATGCTGGGCATTATAATAGGTGTTGCGGCAGTAATAGTTATGACATCCATAGGTGAAGGCACAAAATATAGTGTGACACAGGAGTTCAGTTCCCTTGGAACAAATCTTATATATTTAAGAGGAGGAGACCCCAGAAGTGTTATTGGAAATGAGACAGACTCGGAAGCCAGAAAGATTACTTTCAGAGATGTAAATGCACTGAAAAACTACAGATTTTCCTATATTACAGGTATTGCTCCCCAGACATCTCATACCGTCAGTGCCCGTTACCTCGCCAGTACTCTGTCTACTACTCTCATAGGAACTACTCCCGACTATTACAGTGTGAAAAATCTTACTCTTCAGGAAGGACGATTTTTTTCAACAGCAGAAATGACTCGCAGAGCACCTGTCTGTGTAATAGGTTCAAAAGTTGTGGAAAAATTATTTAATAATTCAAAAGATATTATAGGAAAGACTGTGAAATTAACCTTTTCTTCTGAAGGATCCGGTTCAAGACTTATGATAATAGGAATACTGGAGAAAAAAGGAAAATCCTTCGGCCAGGATCCTGATAAGCAGATACTTATACCTTTAACTACTATGAAAGCCAGATTTTTTGATGATAAATATATTGAAACCGTATATATTCAGGGAAAAGATTCTGAGACCATAGATTATGCTATTGATGAAGTTAAAAAGGTTCTTCTTCCTTTACATAAAAATAATTCCCGTAATTTTAATATTGACAGTCAGGAAGAAATGCTGAACACTATTTCTACTACTCTTACTCTTTTTACTTATATGTTAGGCGGCATAGCCTTTATTTCTCTTATCGTAGGAGGTATAGGCATTATGAATATAATGCTTGTTTCTGTAACGGAAAGAACGAGAGAAATAGGATTGCGTAAAGCTATAGGCGCAAAAAGACGTGATATTTTAGTACAGTTCCTTATAGAATCCCTTGTTCTCGGTATAACAGGCGGTATTATAGGAATAGGTATTGGTATGCTTATGGCAGGATGTTATACTTTAATAGCATCTTACAGTAATCTTGGCGTTATGAGCAGAACCATTGTTTCTTTACAGGCTATATTTATTTCTTTTACCTTTTCTGCAATGATAGGAGTTTTTTTTGGTATTTATCCTGCAAGAAAGGCTGCCTCTCTGGACCCAATAGATGCATTGAGATATGAATGATGATTATGAGGTGAGTATATATGAAAAAAAATAAGATTCTAACGGTTGCTATAATAATTATGATTGTCTTATCGATTATCTTTTCATTTTATAAATATATTCAGGCACAGAATGTAACTGAAAAAAATTACAGGATGACTGAGGTGAAAAAAGGTAATCTGAATGTATCCATAATATCTACAGGCCTTGTTAATACTAAAACCGAGATAGATATAAAATCGGAAGTGGGCGGTAAGGTAATAAGTCTGCCTTTTGAAGAAGGGGACAGAGTGAAAAAAGGTTCCGTAATAGCTGTTATAGATGACAGTGAATTAATGCAGCAATATAAACAGTCAGACGCAGATTATAATGCAGCGATAGCTGTTGTCAATCAGTCGAAGATTTCGGCAGATGTTCAGGAAAATGTCAATAATGTATCTATTGCAATAAAAAGAGAAGCCCTTGCCAAAGCAGAACTATCATATAAACAGGCACAGGATATGCTCGTAGAACAGAAAAAAGTTACTCAATCTCAGATAGAACAGTCCAGGGGAAATCTTGAGGTTACAAAACTTCAGCTTGAGGAATCTCTGGCCGGATCCAGAAAAGAGGAAATTGCACAGAAACTGGAAAATGTAAATCAGGCAGAAATTACCATGAAAAATGCAGAAGTGGAATATGAAAGGCAGAAGCAGCTTTATAACAGTGATTTTGTTGCAAAACAGGACCTTGACGATAGGGAAAAACTTTTTCTTATTGCGAAATCTCAATATAATTCTGCCAGAGAAGAGTATAATATGGCTCTTCAGGGAACAAGGGTTGAGACTCTTAATATTAACAGGGCACAGGTCACAGAATCTGAAAAATCTTTACTGTCCCAGATAGCTCTCGGCGAACAGAATATTTCGGAAAGAGAGAGAGCTGTTGAAACTGCCATGAAATCTCTCGTACAGGCACAGCTTGATTTGAAAAATGCAATTGCCCAGGCCGGCGGAACTATGGCAGACAGACAGGGTGTTTTAAGTAAAGAATCACAGCTTATTAAAGCAGAAGCTGTGAAAAGCGAATATTTGAATAAACTTTCAAAAACTAAAATTTTATCTCCTATTGATGGCGTAATCACGAGCAGATCAGTAGAAGTCGGCGATGTTGTAGCTTCTCAGACCATGTCAAGTGCAGCAGGAACGACTCTTATGAATATTGCCGATTTTAACAGTTTATATGCAACAGCCAATATAGATGAAGCCGATATAGGACAGCTTGAACCGGATCTGCCTGTAACGGTTATAGCTGCTGCTTATTCGGAACTTGAGATCCCCGGTGTTATAACCTATATTGCTCCTGTGGCGGAAAAAGTGCAGAATGTGCCGACCTTTGAAGTGAAAATAAAGATATTGCTTGACAGAATTCCTCCCGATAAATTACCTTCAGGAAAAGGTGCCTATCAATTGATTTTCCCCGGTATGTCAGTTGATGTGGATATACATATAGCAAATAAATCTGATATACTTCTTCTACCTGTTGAAGCTATCAGCCTGGTAGATGGTAAACATTATGTTACGGTAATAACGGATAATAACAGACTTGAGGATAGAGAGGTAAAAACTGGTATCAGTAATAATATTCAGACAGAGATAATTTCAGGTGTAAAAGCAGGGGAAAAAATAAAACTTCCTGAACTTAAAGCCACTCCCACCGAAGAAGAAGAAAGAGGCCCCGGAGGACCTCCGCCTATGTAAGTATAATAATCAGGTAAAAAAAATACAGAACAGTAAAATTAGGTACTATTTCTGCCGATAACATAATTATGACATACGAAGAATTTATCAATAATAGAATAGACTATATATTGTTTATTCAGGGTTTTGTTTTTATTCTTTTATTCGGTACAGGAAAATTAATAGGCCAGCAGAAAAAAAATACCCTCCAATGGAAGTGGATGGGATTATTCGGTCTTATTTACGGATTAAGTAAATGGCTTGACATGTTAGTTATCAGTACCGGTGATAATAATATATTCTTTATCATCAGACTGATAATGGAAATTATATCATGTCTTTTCCTGTTAGAATTCTGGAGAACAGGTATAATTATATTTAATCATAAAATCCTGAAGAGATATTTTTTTATACCTTTACTGGTATTATCTTTTTCAGGATATTATTACGGATTACCGGGTTTAAGTAACAGTGTACATTACATTCTGGAATTAATAAGCATGCTCTTATGCTCATTAACCCTCTGGAATTACAGGAAATTATTTTATCCTTCAAAGCCTTTACTGGCAGTAACTTCTGTCTCTATGGCACTGTTGGCTGTAATTAACGGTATTGTAGTCAGTGAGAAATCTTTCTTCCCTTCTTCAGTAATAAATTACGAAAATTTTTTTTCTTTTGTAAAAATCCCCGTAATTTTTCTTATCTCTTTCCTGTCTGTTATTATATTGATTTCTCTCTGGTTATATTATATTGAGCTCAGATATTATTTTATTTACGGAACAAGTAAGAAAATAAATATTTTTTTCGAGCACAGGTTAACTTTATATCTTGCATTTATTCTTATTATAGGATGGTTTTTTACGGATGAAATCGGTATTTATATGGAAAATAAAGAAAAAAACTATATACTTGATCAAACGAGAATTGCCGCAGTTACTATAGATATAGAAAAAGTGAAGAATTTTTTCTGGAATGACTCGGATCTGAACAACAGACCCTATCTCGAAACCAAAGAACTCCTGACAAAAATTCGTGGCAGTAACAGTCAGTGTCGTTTTGTATCTCTTATGGGGCTTATGGATAATAAACTTTATGTTCTTGCAGATTCCGAGCCTCCTGATTCAGAAGATTACTCTCCGCCGGGACAGCTTTATGAAGAAGGAGATTCCAGACTGATTGATTTTTACAGTCAGAAAGTTCCTGTCGTAATAGGCCCTGTCTATGATCGATGGGGGGCATGGATTTCAGCTTATGTTTATCTCTATAAAACTCCTGATCATAAGAGATCTGTAGCTCTTGCAATGGATTTTGAAGCAACTTACTGGAAAAATGTTGTTGCCCGTCACAGACTTGCAGGAATAATTATAGTATTACTTTTTTTAATCCTTCTCTGTATATCTTTTGTTTACCATCAGACAGAAGAATCCCTCAGAATAAGAACTGAGCGGTCTTTACACTTCAGAGAAACTATCCTTAATCTTACAAAAAGTGATAAAATCAATCTTGATCATGGAATAAAACAGATAACAGAAAGTGTTGCCAGAACGCTTGATGTTGAGAGAACGTCTATATGGTTATATAATGAAGATAAATCTGAATTTGTCTGTAATGATCTCTACTGCAGGGGAAAAGACAAACATATAAGAGGTTTAATTCTGAAAAAAGATAATTATCCTGAATATTTCAAAAAACTTGAATCTATGAGTAATATTATATCGGATGATGTCCGGATAGATATTACTGCAGGGGAATTGCTTGAAACATATTTTATTCCGGAACATATTACTTCGATGATGGTTACTCCTGTATTTCGGAATGGTAAAATTACAGGTATGCTATCTATAGAAGAAATTAACAGAATTCACCGGTGGACAGTAGAGGAACAGGAATTTGCCGTTTCCCTGGCAGATATGATCTCTCTTTTACTGGAATCAGAAGAAAGGCATCGTGCCCAGGAAGGAGAGAAAGAACGTTCCCGGGAACTTGAAAAGAGATCAAGAGAGCTGGAGACTCTTCTTGACAGTTTACCCGGTTTTGCCTTCCTCAAGGATAGTAATCTGGCCTATATTACGGCAAATAAAATTTTCTGTCATATGGTTGGGAAGACAAAAGCTGAACTGGCAGGTAAGACTGATGCAGATTTATTTCCTCCCGATAGAGAACAAAAATATCGTCTTGTAGAAGAGATTATATTATTTGGAGAAGAACCGCATATAGAAATGGAGGAAGAGATAAATCAGAATGGTGAAAAAATAATCCTGACAACAAGAAAAGTTCCTCTCAGGGATGGAAAAGGCAAAGTTACAGGCCTTATCTGTCTCGGTTTTGATATTACTGAAAGAAAAGATCTGGAAAAACGGCTTAGACAGTCCCAGAAAATGGAATATATAGGAAAACTGGCAGGAGGTATAGCCCATGATTTTAATAATATTCTCGGCGTTATTGCAGGATATACTGAACTGGCTATAAATGATGTAAAAGGGAATGAAACAATTTGCAGTAAATTAGAACACAGTTTGAAAGCGACTAAAAGAGGAAAAGAATTAATACAGCAGATTCTTGCGTTCAGTCGTCAGGAAGGACAGGAAACACTGTCACCGGATAAGCGGCGTGGTAATGAAACCATTTTACTTGTTGATGATGAAGCGTCTTTACTCAAGGTAGGAAAAGAAATGCTTGAGTATATGGGATATATAGTTGAAATAGAGTCAAGCAGTGTGAATGCTCTGAGCTTGTTTTCCAGTAAACCTGATAAATACGATCTTGTTATAACAGATTATATTATGCCACAGATGACAGGTATAGAACTGGCAAGGGAAATTATTAAAATCAGAAATAACATACCTCTTATAATCTGTACCGGTTTTGATGAAATCCTGTCCCGGGATCAGTTAGAAAAAGAATCTATAAGAATGTTAGTTTTCAAGCCTTTTACGTTGAATGAAATTACCGAAAAGATCAGGCTTGTGCTGGACGAGCAAAAACTGGAAGACCAGAAATCAGTCTGATAGAAAATTGATAGTCAGATACTATTACACAGAAATCCTTCTGAGTTGAATAGATTACTTTAATTACTATTCACTATTCACTACTCACTATTCACTTTTTATGATATAATATTTTCTGAGATATATTTCAGTGTTCTGCAACAGAAAGACTTTTCATATGAGTGATAATAATTTCAAAAAACTTGTAGAAGTTTTAATAAATAAAGGTAAGGAACAGGGATTTCTTATCTATGATGAGATTGACGAATTTCTTGATAAAGAGCTGGAAAAAAACAGGGAACTTTCGGAAGAAGAAGTTGAGCAATTATATGATATACTGGCAGATGAATCTGTAGAAATACTTGATATTACAGATGGGGCCGGACATTATAATAATCTTGGCCTCCTTTATTATGAGAATAATGATTTGACACAGGCGAGAGAAAATTTTGAGAAAGCTCTCTCTCTGAAACAGGATTTCAGTGAAAGCCATTTGAATTTAGCTTTGATTTACAGAGATCAAAACAATATATTAAAATCTTTAAGACATTTGAAATTATGTAT
>DAIOEN010000306.1:0-6656 GCA_036746235.1 Vulcanimicrobiota bacterium
TTCTTTCCTGCCGGGTTTTAAAAATTCTTCTGTAGGTATATAATAAAAATTCTTGCATACAGTATCTTTAAAAATAACTGTAGGATGGGTTCTTATGACATTTGTAATAATATCGGCACTGAAACGTTTTAAATTATACTGGCATATGGCAAGAGCATCGAAATATGGGAAAAAGTCATTCAATTTCGCCTCATATTCTATCAGTCTTTCCACTCCAGGGTCTCCACAAAGAGCCCATGTCATTTCTCCTGTAACTCTGAGAGCAGAAAAACCTTCTCCAAGGGCTATATTCACACTTTCTTTCAGGACGTCTATCATTCCGTCTGGATCGAAAAAACCATTTTTGAGATAGGATTCCTGTTTTGTAATGACTGCAAGCTGTCGTGATAACAGATATTTTTCCGTATCAATACCATAGGATTTCATAGCGTCTATTACCTGAGAACCAGTATTTTCATCTGCAATATAAACACATTTTTCTCCTCTTTTCAATCCTATGCTCATAAAAGGTATAACAGATGCAAACTGTTCTTCCTGTGTTTCATAAATAAGGCATAGATGATCATGAACTGAAAGGTTCTCCAGAGAATTTATAATGCTAATCTTCATAAAAAAATACTCTCCTGCTTAATGGATTTTCTAAAAAGTTATTTTTTATAAAGCATTTTTACTCTGTTTTACAAGGGTTCTGAACATGGTCTTCAATTTTTCATGTTTTATAATATTCAGAGTCTCTATCATTTTTTTCATATTATTTCTCCTTTAGAGGAAAAATCAGAGTAAAATTACTTCCCAGTCCTTCCTGACTCTCTGCTGTTATAGTTCCTCCGTTAATTTCCATAAGGTTTTTGCATACAGTAAGCCCCAGGCCTATACCTCTTGCTTTTGTCGTAAATAAAGGTTCAAAAATTTTATCCATATATTCTTTTTTTATACCACATCCCGTATCTTTTACAGAGATACGAATCCTGTTATCTCTCAAATATGCTTCAAGTAAAACTCTGCCTCCTTCCGGCATGGCCTGGTAGGAATTCAGAATAATATTATGTAAAACCTGAGAAATCTGTCTGTAATCTATGAATATGTAAGGAAGATTATCTTCTATATTCTTTATAATTTCTATATTATCAGGTTTTTTTTCTCTTTTTACCACATCATCAATAAGCATTGATATGCCAAATTCCTCTTTTTCTAAAGCTTTAACTCTTGACATATCCAGAAGAGAAGAAACTATTTTTTCCGATCTTTTTACTTCCGATGAAATAATATCCAGATAGGTCATGGTAATCTCACCTGAAAGGGTATTCTGAAGAAAATATACTGCATTTGAAATTACTCCCAGTGGATTACGTAATTCATGACCCACACCTCCTGCAAGCTGCCCCAGAATTGCCAGTTTTTCCTGTTTCAGAAGCTGTTCCTGCGCTTCCTTGAGTTCCTGTGTCTTCTGCTCCACAAGCTGTTTCAAATCTCTAGAAAAATCTCTGAGCTTTTCTTCTGTACTCTTTAATTCAATAAGATTTATATATCTTTCTATAGCATATCTTATAGAACGGCTTAAAAGTGAAGGCTCCAGTTTCTGTTTCGGTAAATAATCCTGTGCTCCTATACTTACTGCCGCCATTGCCATCTCCCTGTCATCAAGACCTGTAAGAATAACTACAGGTATTCTTACCATGTTATAAACACTGCGGAATGTATCAAGTCCTTTTGAATCAGGTAAAGATAGATCGAGAAGAATAATATCCAGAGGCTTTTCTTTTATAATCTTTAAACCTTCCTGAAGGGTTTCAGCCTTATATAAAACAGAAGATAAATGCTCCTCTGAAAGCAGTTCTTCTATAAGAAATCTGTCTGCGCTGTCATCTTCAATCAATAATATTTTTAATGGAGATCTTAACATTTCTTATACCTCGAAGGCAGTTTTACAATGGTAAACCAGAAATTTTCTACATTCTTGACTACTTTAACAAATTGATTAAAATCAACAGGTTTTGTAATATAACAGTTGGCTCCCAGATGATAACTTCTGAGAATATCTTCACCTACCTGAGATGTAGTAAGAATGATAACAGGAATATCCTTCAAGGTTTCATCCTGTTTTATTTCTGCAAGAACTTCTCTGCCGCTTTTCTTTGGCATATTCAAATCCAGAAGGATAAGATCCGGCAGTGGAGCATCTATGTATGGTTCTTTTCTGTGAAGATAATTCATAGCCTCCACTCCGTCTCTTACGACATGAAGATTTATTACAAGCTTGCTGTCTTCAAGGGCTTCTCTTGTAAGTTCCACATCTCCTTCGTCATCTTCTACAAGAAGAATGTTCATTAAATCAGACATTTATAAAGCTCCTTTCTGTTTATTATATCTTTTTATTTATCGTGACGCGTAACGCATGATGGGAGTAAAAACCTCATTTCTACACATGATATAGATTTTTTTTAGATACCCTTCACCTTTTAGGTATGGTAAAAGAAAAAGTAGAGCCTTCCCCGTAAATGGAATCAACCATCATGAGTCCTCCATGTCTTTCTACTATCTTTCTACATATTGAAAGACCTATACCTGAACCTTCATATTTTTCTTTTGTATGGAGTCTCTGAAAAACACCGAATATTCTTTCAAGATACTGATTTTCAATACCTATTCCGTTATCTTTTACAGATATAACCCATTCCTGTTCATTCTCCTCTGAATAAACCTTTATAAGAGGAGGATTTTCACTATGAAACTTTATGGCATTAACTATAAGATTCTGCATTACCTGACGGAGTTGAAGGGTATTTCCTGTAAGGACAGGGAGATTTTCTGACAATATTCTGGCATCTTCTTTTTTTATCAAAGTCTGAAGATCCTTCAGAAGATCATCTAAAAGTTCTTTCATATTAACTTTTTCAAAAACCATGTCACCTCTACCTGCCCTTGAAAACATAAGCAGATCATTTATAAGAGACTGCATCCTTTTTGCTCCGTCTACTATATAGAACATATATTTCTGTGCTTTTTCATCAAGCCTGTCTTTATATTTTCTGTCTAAAAGCTCTGTAAAACTCGATATTTTCCGGAGAGGTTCCTGAAGATCATGGGATGCCACATAGGCAAACTGTTCTAAATCATAATTGGAACGGGTAAGTTCTGCCATAGTTTTATTTAAATTCTCTTCTGCCTCTTTTTTTTCTGTAATATCCCAGAATATACCGAGTAAACCTGTTGTCTGACTGTTTTTATCTTTTATAGGAGTTTTTACTGTATTTACATAAAAGTCCTGTCCGTTTTTCACATACTTCTCTTCGAATTCAACAGTTTTCCCTTCTTTTATAATTTTCCTGTCATCGAAACGATATTTTTCAGCCAGTTCAGAGGGATAAAAGTCATAATCATTCTTCCCGACTATTTCTTCCGGTTTAATCTTTAAATCTGCAGCATAATTATCATTGCAGTAAATATAATTTAAATCCCTGTCTTTATGAAATATTTTCTGAGGGATATTTTCAAGAAGCATCCTGTGCTCTGTTTCAGCAGCCCA
The DNA here is from genome assembly GCA_036746235.1 of Vulcanimicrobiota bacterium. Taxonomy (GTDB): domain Bacteria; phylum Vulcanimicrobiota; class SpSt-956; order SpSt-956; family JAKJGF01; genus CALARM01. The sequence continues at coordinate 3,527 of DAIOEN010000306.1, forward strand.
GAGAGCATATTCTGTTTTTCTTCTTTCTATCATCTTTCCCGTTTCTCTTGCAATAGTATCGAGTAAATCGTATTCTTCTCTTATAAAAGGTTCTTTCCCATTACAGCAAATCTCAATAAAACCTTTCTTCTCCCCAAATACCATAAGAGGGCCTGTTATTTTTATATTCGAATCGCTGAAATCAGTGCTTTTAAACTCGAAGTCATCAAATACAATTCTGGCACAGGTAAGGGAAGGTTCTCGAAAGGCCGGAGGAAATAAATCCAGAACTTCTTCGAGTATTTCTTCAGGTGATTTACTGGAATCAGAGAGTAATCTTGTAACATTATAAAGGCAGGATATTTCCTTTACTCTTTCATTCAGTTCCAGACTTTTCTTTTCCAGTTCTTCTGTCCTTTCTTTTACCATTTCTTCCAGTTTTTCCCTGTGTTTTTCCAGATCCATTTCTGCCCTTTTACGTTTAAGAACTTCTACAAAGATTATTGCAAGTTGCTCTACTGTTTCCTGATCGTAAATACTGTATCCTCCCTCTTTATTTGCCAGAGCAATCATACCGAAGGTTTTATCTTTTTCTTTCAATGGAACACCCAGAAAAGATGTAAGAGGAGGATGGCCGGAAGGAACTCCGGTGCTTGCAGGATGCCTGGAAGGATCATTTGTAAGGAGAGATTTTTCTTTTTTAAAAACCTCTCCCCAGAGACCTCTTATCTCCAGATTTTTCAGCAGTAAAAGTTCTTCTGTAGCACCGATACGGCAGTTTTTCCATCCTGTATCACTGATAACATTACAGTCATACCGTCCGTCTTTATTTATTTCTCCTGAAAAAGCAAATTTACTGTGTGTTAATTCTTCTGCTACAGAAAGAAATTTCCGTGCTATATCAAGCTCGTCTTTACATACAATGGCTTCTCTGAAAATTCTGTTTATACCATTCATTAAAGCGCTCTGCCTTAAGAACTTCTCCTCAGTTATTTTTCGGTCTGTAACATCATAACCTATATTTAAAAGTCCTGCACTTCTGCCATTCTTATCCTTTAAGGTTTTTGAATACCATTCAATATAAAGCTCCTGCCCTTTCGAGGTAATGATGGTATTTACATTGCCGCGAACATCCATATCTTCAATGGCAATTAAAAATATCTTCTTAATATCTTCTCTGTCTTTTTCCGGAAGAAAGGCGGAAAACCATTCCTTCCCTTTCATGTCCTCCAGTGAATAACCGGTCAGTTCTTCCATAAAGGGATTGAAATAGAGAATAAATCCTTTACTGTCAAGCACAAGGATGATAACCTTTGCTGTTTCAATAATATTTACGGCAAAATCTTTTTTTTGAATAAAATTCGAGATTTCTCCAGAGTTTAACATATCCATTATTCTCTTCCATTCTTTATAAATTTCTGTACAGTTTCCGAAAGTTTTTTAATTCCTACAGGCTTTTCAAGTATATCTTTTATACCTGTTTCTGCACATCTCACCGTAGTAAGAGAATCGAATAAACCTGTACAGATTATTACAGGCATATCGGGACGAATCTTTAATATTTCAGAGCAAAGAGAGAGCCCTGTAAGTTCCGGCATGGTATAATCTGTAATAAGAAGATCAAAATTATGTGGATTGGATTTGAACGTATCAAGTGCTTCCGGGGCAGATGTTTTTGCAGTAACAGTATAACCGAGTTTTGTAAGCATCTGTTCTGTAAAGGCAGCTATATCTTTTTCATCATCTACAAAGAGTATGCGCCCTTTCCCTGAAACCACTGTGTCACAGGTCTCTTCTTTTACTGTTTCCGTATCATTAACTGAAGGAAAAAATATGTTGAAAACAGTACCTTTTTCCGGTTCGCTGTATACAGTAATAAAACCTCCATGATTTTTAACAATACCATGAACAACAGAAAGGCCCATACCTGTTCCTTCTCCTCTTTCTTTTGTAGTAAAAAAAGGCTCGAAAATTCTCTCTAAAACTGCTTTCTCCATACCATGACCCGTATCTTTTACGGAAAGTTTTATATATGCTCCCGGTTTGATTTCATAATAAGGAGGCATGTCTTCAGATACAAGTTCTGTATCGGAAAGACTTATTTCAAGAGTTCCTCCCAGGTTTTTCATCGCATGTCCTGCATTTGTGCAGAGATTTAAGATTACTTGATATATCTGGCCCGGATCACCTTTAATATAGTTCTTAGATTTAATAGATTCTTTTATTTGAATCGTAGAAGGAAGAGTGGCTCTTATAAAAGTAATGGCTTCTCTGACAACAGAAACAGGTTTCATAGATTTCTTTTCTTCAATATCATTACGGCTGAAGGTAAGTATCTGCTTTGCCAGTTCTTTTGCTCTGTTACTTGCTTTAAGAACTTTCTGAATAGATAGTCTTACAGGACTGTTATATTCCACTTCACATAGTGCCAGTTCTGAATAGCCTATAATACCTGAGAGAATATTATTAAAATCATGGGCAATACCTCCTGCAAGAAGCCCTAAAGCATCCATTTTCTGTATCTGAAAGAGCTGGTTATAAAGTTTTTCCCTTTCCTGTTCCGCTTCTTTCCTTTCCGTAATATCTCTTGCAGCACTCAGAATGACATTTTTCCCCCTGTAATCAATCATACGGCTTTTTATTTCTACAGGAATAATTTTTCCGTCTTTACATATGTGGGCAGATTCAAAAGACATCTGATTGTTTAATAGCGCCTGTGAGGTTCTGTCTTTTACGTAAAGACCATATTCAGGTGTATCTATATCCAGAGGTTTCATCTTCAGCAGTTCTTCTTTCGTATAACCAAGTCTTTCACAGGCTACCTGATTTACATCCAGAAAGTTTCCTTCCGGATCATGAATAAAAATGGCATCACTGGCATTATCAAAAAGGGTTTTATATCTATTTTCAGATTCTTTGAGCGCTTCCTCTGAATCTATCTTTTCTATGGCTCTTTTTATCATTATGATGAGTTGTTCTATTTCATAGGGTTTCTGAATATATCCATAGGCTCCCAGATTAACTGCTTTTATAGCAGAAGACTGGCTGGCATAACCTGTAAGTATTATACATTCCATAAAGGGAAATTTCTCTTTAACTCGACTTTGGCCAATTGAAAAAATATTAGGGTAGAAATTAAGGGCACTCTGGT
>DAIOEN010000307.1:0-6637 GCA_036746235.1 Vulcanimicrobiota bacterium
TTATACAGAGCAATAGTAGATGTTTACGGTACCAGCTATGCTACAGGTAAATTTTACGAGATGGGTAATTATCCTGTTAAAATATATAATCTTGCCAGTCAGTAATACCCTCTCATAGAACCGGATATTCCAGATATGATAAGTAAAGCAATGGATTATATAAAAAAAAAAGTCGGGATTACAAAAGGTTCTACCATAAAAATAGATATTCACTGTCATACCTCTCTATATTCAGGCTGTTCCATTCAAACGCCGGAAGATGCAGTTGAAACAGCCATAAGAAGAGGAATTGACGGGATTGTAATAACAGAACATGGTATACTCTGGACCGGAGAAGAACTGGCGAAACTACAGCAGAAATATCCTGACTTTTTGATATTAAACGGTATTGAGTATTCGGCAGAATCTTACGATATGCTCATTTACGGCATACCTGACAATTGCCAGATTCCAAGCTCTCCAAAAATGGATGAAAAAATAAGTAAAGCCAGGATAAAAACCAGAAATATTTTCGGAAGAATTCCTGATGCGCTGAAAGTAGAACATGTGCTGGATTATTTCGGGAAGCTCGGATGTGCTTTTATCCTTCCACACCCCTTCAGATTTAACACGGAAATGAAGCTATCCATTAAAACCATTAAAAGATTTCATGGAATAGAAGTGGATTCATCCAATTTTCATGATGAAGATAGAGACCTTGCTATGAAGCTGTCACAAAGATATAAAATTCCTGCCGTTACTGCTTCTGACAGTCACAGTACAAAGACTACAGGCCTGTGGTATATAGAAATACCGGAAATTAAAAATATGAAAGATTTTGTGAGAATAATTAAACAGGGCAAATGGAAACATAAATACAGTGAGCAGTAATCAGTTATCAGTGATCAGAAAAACTGGTCACTGGTCACAGGTCACTGGTCACTGATAATAAGGAGTGTAATAATTTATGGACATAGACAAAATAAGAGCATATTTTCCTCAATTCAAAAAGGTAATTTACTTTAATACAGGTTCATCGGGGCCTCTCCCCCTTCCTGTTATAGAAGAAATTATGAGATATGTGGATATAACAAAAAATGAAGGCTCTGCATCTCCTGTTCTCTATGATGAAATAGGAAAATTGAATTTAAGGCATAAGATTGCAGATTTTTTTAAAGTCACAGAAAGTGAAATATGCCTGACTCACAGTACCTCCGATGGTCTGGGCATAGTATTTTCAGGAATTGACTGGAAAAAAGGAGACGAAATTGTAGCAGTCTATCCCGAATATATTTCCGGTATGTTAGACTGTCAGAATATTGAAAAACAATATGGAATAAAGCTAAAAATCGTCAGGACAGACGAAAAAGCCTTCATAGTAGAAGAAAATATAATCAAGGAAATTAACAAAAAAACAAAGCTTGTCCTTATAAGTCATGTGAACTATCATAACGGTCAGAAGCTGGATTGTAAACAAATATGCAGAGTTGCAAAAGAGCAAAACACCATGGTAGTTATTGATGGTGCCCAATCAGTGGGAGCTATGCCTGTAAATATAAGAGATATAGATCCCGATTTTTATGTATTTCCTGCCCAGAAATGGCTCCTCGGAGAAGAAGGTATGGGAGGGCTATATGTAAAAAAAGAAGCTTTAAACCACCTGAGACCGGGCCGTATGGGTTATAATTCTGTAGAGAAATTTTCCCCTTCCGAAGGTTTTGTTCTCCATAAAGGAGCCAGGAGGTTTGAAGTAGGGACTCCATGCAGTGCCTCATATTTTGCTTTCTCTGCCGCACTTGATTTCTACAACATGATCGGTGAAGAATTTATCTGTTCCAGAATAGAAAAACTTGTGTCTTATCTGAAAGATAAACTTGCAGATATGAAAGGTGTTAATATAATCAGTCCTGCAGAAAAAGAAAAATCCAGCGGTCTTGTATCTTTTGTAATTCAGGCCATAGATATGAATAATATAGTTACAGATATGTACAAAAGCAAAAAGATTATTATAAGATCCATACCCTATCCTGAATGTCTCAGGATTTCAGTACACTACTTCAATACGGAAAAAGAAATTGATATGTTAATAGAAGCTCTTAAAGGTTATATATAAGGGTAAATGGTGAATAGTGAATAACGTCCAATTCTATTCACTATTCACTTTTCACTCTTCACTCTTCACTCTTCACTTTTCACTTTTCACTTTTCACTTTTCACCACTCACTGATACACACGAAATTTCCCTAAAATTAATGAAGGAAATCTGCTTTTTTCAGTAAATATATATGGTGAATAGTTAAACCGGGAGGGATAAGCTATGATAAAAGAATTTTATACACCTACCACAGTAGCAGATGCTCTGAGGATAAAAGAGGAACAGCCTGATTACAGGTTTCTTGCAGGAGGTACTGAAATAAATGCAAAAGGTTATCCGGGAACACCGGAGAGTATTTCAGGACTTATAAGCCTTGGAAGGCTTGGATTATCAGGAGTAAAAAAAGAAGAAGACAGGTTAGTTATTTACCCGTTAATAACATTACAACAAATCATAGAAAGGCCGGAGCTTTCCGGAGAGCCTTTTTCTATGATAAAACAGGCTGCTTCAAATGTAAGTAACAGGAATGTAAGAAATATGGCAACCCTGGGGGGAAATATTGCTGCATGTAAATCCTGTTCCGATATGATACCCGTACTTCTTGTTATGGATACTTTTCTGGAGATTTATTCTTCAGAAGATTTAAAACAGGAAGTACCCCTTTATGAATATATACAGAAAAAAGAAAGGCCTCTTATAACAAAGATAATCGTGCCGTTCCGTAAAAACTTCCATATTTCCATATGCCGCTATACAAGAACATCGAATGATCTGGCATTAATAAATGTCTGCCTCGGTATGGAACTTGAAGAAGGCATATGTAAAGATGCAAGACTGGCCATAGGAGGGGTCTCTGTTACACCTGTCAGGATACCGGAAACGGAAAATTTTCTCAGAGGTCACGAACTTAAAGGCAAATTAATAGATTATGCTCCTGAGGTCAGGAAACATCTGGAAAGCCAGATAAGCCCTATTGATGATCTGAGAGGAAAAGGGTGGTTTAAAAAAGAACTTGCCGGTGGTCTTGTTATACAGGCTCTCTATGAAGCAGCAAAAAAAGGAGGTATTTCCCTGTGAAAATAAATATAACATTAAACGGAAAACCTAAAAGACTCGACACAGAAGCAGGAGAAAGGGTAATAGATCTCCTCAGACGTAACGGCATTCTTTCCGTAAAAAACGGCTGTGACGGTGAAGGTACATGCGGAGCGTGTACAATCCTTCTTAACGGGAAAGCAGTAAATTCATGTCAGTTACTGTCTCCTCAAATAGACGGATGTGATGTAAGAACATCGGAATCCCTTGCAAAAAACAATCAGCTCCATATCATACAGCAGGCATTCCTGGATACGGGAGTGGTTCAATGCGGTTACTGCACACCTGCTATGCTTGTGGCAACACTGGAATTACTGGATAGAAACCCTGAGCCGTCTGAAGATGATATAAAAGACGGTCTTTCGGGGATTATATGCAGATGTACAGGATACAAACAGATCTTTGATGCCATAGAAGTCGCAGTAAAAAGAATGAAAGGCGATAAGGATTATAAAAAGGAATATCCTTCTTTCCGCAAAGATCTCAGAATAGTCGGGAAATCTACTACCAAAGTTGACGGACATCAGTTACTCTGTTCTGACCCGAGTTTTGTAGAAGATATGGTAAGGCCTAATTCTCTTTATATAAAAGTTCTTGCAAGTCCTCATGCCCATGCCTTAATAAAAAATATAGATATAAGTGAAGCAGAGAAAATGGAAGGTGTGGAATTTATTCTTACCCATGAAAACTGCCCTGATGTGCTTTACGGCTCTGCAGGACAGTGTTATCCTGAACCATCTCCTTATGACAGAAGGATAATAAATAAAAAAATGAGGTTTGTCGGAGACAGGGTTGCCGCAGTGGCAGCTACATCTGAAAAACTCGCAACAGAAGCACTGAAAAAAATAAAGGTAGAATATGAAATTCTTCCTGCCATATTATCAATAGAACAGGCTATGAGTGATAATTCAGTTCAGATCCATGATGAAACAACGTCTCAGTATTGTTTCCCTGTAGGTCAGGATCTGCCTGAAAACATTGCCGCATCTAATAAAGGCGGCATAGGTGACATAGAAAAAGGGTTTAAAGAAGCTGATTTCATAATAGAAAGAACCTATAGAACAGGACATATTCAATGCACTCCTCTAGAGCCCCATGTAGTCTATACCTATATGGAAGGCGACAGGCTTGTAATCAGAGCTTCCACCCAGATACCGTTCCATCTGAGAAGAATAGTCTCAAGAGCAATAGGCTATCCTGAAACGAAGATCCATGTCATTAAAGAAAGGGTAGGAGGAGGTTTCGGGGTAAAACAGGATATAGTAATGGAAGAACTGGCGGCCTATATAACACTTAAAACAGGGAAACCGGTCTTTTTCCGTTTCACGAGACAGGAAGAATTTGTAGCATCCAGGACAAGGCATCCCACTCTGGTAAGAGTCAAAATAGGAGCGAAGAAGGACGGAAAAATTACTGCCATAGATATGAATGTAAAGGCAGATACAGGAGGTTATGGCCCCCACTGTCTTACAGTTCCAATGAATGCATGTTCCAAAACACTTCCTCTCTTCAGATGTGAAAATATGCATTATGATGTTACCGTTTATTATACAAACAATGTAATTGCAGGAGCATATCAGGGATACGGAGCGCCTGCAGGTGCTTTTGCACTTCAGACAGCCGTAGCGGAACTTGCCGCAGAAATGAAGGTAGATTATCTGACCCTGATAAGACTCAATCATGTCCGCACAGGTGACAGACTTGAAATATTGAAATGCCTCGGAGAAGGTCAGGAAGGAATTCCTCAACAGGTAACAAGCTGTGCTCTGAGTGATTGTCTCGACAGAGGAGATTTTTCCATACGATGGGGTAAACCGGAAAAAGGAGAGGCTCCATATTTGAAAAGAGGAAAAGGTTTTGCAATAATACAGCAGGGTTCCGGACTTCCCGGCCTTGATGCAGCCAATGCAACCATTTATATGCTCGGTGACGGTTCTTTCTTCCTCTGTATAGGAGGAGCGGATCTCGGCACAGGCCTTGATACTGTAGCGGTAAAGGTAGCAGCGGAAATACTTATGGTTGATCAGGATAAAGTCGCAGTAAAAGCAGGAGACACAGATGTAACCCCATTTGATGTAGGCTCTTACGCATCAAGCGGTACATTCTTTACAGGCTCTGCTGCATATAATGCTGCCCTTGATATGAAGAAAAAGATTTTAGAAGAAAGTGCAAAAATTTTAGATACAACTCCTGACAGGTTAAAACTTGTCTATCCCGGTAAAGTTGTATCCCCTGAAAAAGAACTTACTTTTTTAGAAATTGCCAGAATAACACAGAGCGGGAAAGGCACAGGACAGATTATAGCAACAGGTGCTTTCACTACAGAGGAATCCCCCATACCTTACGGAGCCCATTTTGCGAAGGTGGAAGTAAATGAATTGACAGGCACTGTTAAAGTCAAAGCCTTCCATGCCTATCAGGACTGCGGTACGCCGATAAATCCCGATCTGGCTCTCGGGCAGATGTACGGAGCAATTCTGAAAAGTATAGGCCATACACTTTATGAAAAAATGATCTTTGACGAACATGGCAAATGTCTTAATCCGAATTTCCTTGACTACAAAGTTCCTATGATAAAGGATCTCCCTGAAGATTTTCGTTCCGAACTGGTATTTGTAGATGAAAAACTCGGCCCATTTGGCGGAAAGTCAATTTCAGAAATTGCCACAAACGGTGCTGCCCCAGCTATAGCGACTGCCATATATGACGCAATAGGCGTATGGGTAAGGGAATATCCTTTTACGGCAGAAAAGGTGCTGGAAGCAATAAGAGAGCAGAAAAAATGATAGGTGAAGAGTGAAGGGTAAAAAGCGAGCACAGGCGTTTTATAAAACGCCCTTTGAGGTGAAGAGTGAAGAATAGTTGCTTCACTAAAATTATAACATTGAAAGGCGGTTCTATTTATGAAATTTGGAATTTCTATAACAATAATATTTATTTTATTAATTTTTCTTATCGGATGCGGCGGCAGCGATCCGAATGCAAGAACTGTAAAGTTAGAGGTAACAAAGGTAGAAGGATGGCCGGCAGGTGATAAGTTATGTGCAGTACTTTACAAAGACTCTTCAAAAATAAATCGTATGAGGAAAGATATAAATGTACCCGGCACCGGAGAATTCAAAGTTACATGTGATCGTAATGACAAAATATGGATAGAATGTACAGATACAAAAAGCCTTGCATCTGTAGATATGACAGAGTTCGGGAAAAGCCTGACTGTATATCTGGACGGAGAAAAAGTTGCTTATGGTCCCCTTCCTGAAAAAGGTAAGTTTTCATTATGTTTTGAAATCAAGGTAAAATAGCTATAGAAGGCGAAATATGTATGTAAATTAAATGGCGAAAAAATTTCCTCTGGCTCTGTGCCGGGTAATAGTAAGTACCGTAACAGGTAAAAGGGTATTTGTAAAAATCTTCTGCCTGGCAGGCTCTGGAGAAGAAAAATTAGTTTTTTATATAGTATTAAAA
>DAIOEN010000308.1:0-6592 GCA_036746235.1 Vulcanimicrobiota bacterium
CATAGCAGGAATGATTGCTTTTATAAAGAGTATTAAATTTTTATTCACCATCTCTAATGTATCGGCTTACTCTCTTAAAGCCAGATATATTATTATGCAGATTATGATAATTATTCTCATGGCAGTAACATTTAACCTGGCAGTCAATTATATTCCGGGAAGCTAGAAATAAATGAGCAGTGAGTAATTCACTGCAGAACACTCAAATGCTAATTAGAAAATTTCATTACTGTGGCCTTCTGGCCATTTGATCCATCCATGTAAGCCACATAAGGTATTCCATTGGATATATAAATAGAAGAGAGTTCATCTGCTATTGCCATTGGATCTAAAAGTCCTCGAGTACCTACAGACGTCCAGTCTATTCCATTATACTTCATTACCGTAGGACCACATCCAGCACCCTCAAAAAAAACATAAGGTGTTCCATCGGATACAGACAGGGATGGAGATACCATCGTTTCGCCGGAAAGTGCTCTAGATCCAACAGTAATCCAGCTTGCTCCATTATACGTCATTACCGTTAACGCCCCAAAATTATCCTCATCACAAAAAGCTACATAAGGTGTTCCATTGTACACATACAGGGATGGCCAATAGGCATTTCCTGAAAATCCAGCAGTGCCTACATGCGTCCATGCTGTTCCATTATACATCATTACTCTAACCGCACTTTCATTCGGGTCATTTTCATTTATCCCATCATAAGCTACATAAGGTATTCCATTGGATACAGACAGAGATGAAAAATGGAACCATCCTGCCGAAATTCCGGCATTACCTAAAGTAGTCCAGGTTGTTCCATTATACATTTTCACTATAACCTTATTTCCATATGAACTATCTTCATAAGATACATAAGGTGTTCCATTGTATACATATAAGGAAATATTCCCGGAAAGCTTCCCGACTTCTCCCTGTGAAAATCCTTCAGTACCTACAACAGTCCAGCCTGTTCCATTATACATTTTTACAGAGATCTTCCCTCCACTGGCATAATCCTTGTAAGCTACATAAGGCGTTCCATTATATACAAACAGAGATGTATATTTCGCTACCCCTGCCGAAAATCCGGCATTGCCTACGGTCGTCCAGTTTGTTCCATCATACATCATTACTGTGGCCCTGTTTCCGTTTGCATAATCTACATAAGCCAGATAAGGTATTCCGTTGGATACAGATAAGGATATAGATTCTGCCTTCCCAGCCGAGAATCCGGCATTACCAACATATTTCCATGAAGGTGTGGGGGTATCTGTTGGAGTATTGGTAGGCCCTCCGGGTGTGTTCGTCGCTGTCGGAGTATTTGTCGGCCCTCCCGGAGTATTTGTTGGTCCTCCCGGAGTATTTGTCGCAGTCGGTGTATTCGTCGGCCCTCCCGGCGTGTTCGTTGCAGTCGGAGTATTCGTAACAGCAGGCGTTACAGTAGGTGTTGCAGTCGGGTCTATAGTCCCTGCCGTAACATTTACAGTAACTGTTCCCTCTGTAACTGTTATATTTACCGCTCCTATCGGGCTACCGGGAGATGAATTATGATCTCCCTCGGAACGCCAGATTTCTATCCTGTAATTTCCGGGAGGAAGATTCTTGAAGAGATAATTTCCCATGGTATCTGCAAGAGCAGAAAGAAAAGCGGACAATCCGGGATTTACACATACAACAAATGCATTGGGTATGGGGGTACCGTTTACTTCAAGGGCCTGGCCTTTTATATTCACAAGTTCAGGTATCGGTGTTGACGTAACTGTCGGAGGGACAGTAATCTGACCTGTTCCTCCGCTGCCGCACCCTGCTATGATTATTCCCGATATGATACTCAATAAGATGATTGCTATTAGAAGATTTTTTGACATTTTAGATATACATCCCTTTCTGGTTTATATTACTTCATTCGTAACGGGTGACGGGTGACACCTGACGGGTTTATACACCTATCACTTATAAACTATACATATTACATTTTATCAGAAAAAAAAAAAAATCAATTTATATAAAACAAAATTTCAAACAATAAAGCAGGAAATTTGCCTGTAGAAGAATCTATTAATTGATGAGGGTGTTGGGTGATGGGTTAAGAATCTCCAGAACCCGGAACCCGAAACCTGAGACATTTAATTAATTTTCATTTATATATAAAATTACCTGTCATTTTTAAACACATCATTCTGTTTTTTCAAAAAAACTCAGGTTGATTTATATTATCTTTTATGTTAACATAAAAAAAGAGGGTAAAAGGTAAAGGCATACAGAAAGTCAGTCTGAGTCGAATTATGAAAATGGCTGAAGGTCTGGATATGGATCTGACTGTAAAGCTTATTCCTAAAAAATAAGATGAAGATAAGATTTTATATTGATCCAGAAACAAAAGCTCCACATATTTACAAACATAGTGTTAATGAGGATGAAGTAAGGGATATTTTAGAATGTCCCGGTGAAGATAGACCCGGCAAAGAAGGTTCAAGAATATCTACAGGACAAACTGAAGCAGGACGATATCTTAAAGTAATATATGTCCTTGATTCTAAGCCGGATAATATATTTGTTATAACTGCATATGATGTCAGGGCAAAAGCTTTGACTGCCTATAAACGGCGGCTGAAAAAAAGAAGGTGATAAAATGGATAGTCTTCCTGAAGGATGGGATGAAAAAAAAATTCAAAGTGTAATTAATCATTACGAGAATCAAACTGAAGAAGAAGAAGTTCTGGAAGATGAAGAGGTATCTGCCGGAACAAATCAAACCTTTATCGGAGTGCCTCATGAATTGGTTTCTAAAATTAGAGAACTTATAGCTTCTTACGAAGAAGCACATAATAAGTTATTAGATAAAGTATCTTAATAGTTCACTATTTAACCTGGTCTGTAACTGTTATATTTACCGCTCCTATCGGGCTGCCGGGAGATGAATTATGGTCTCCCTCTGAACGCCAGATTTCTATCCTGTAATTTCCGGGAGGAAGATTCTTGAAGAGATAATTTCCCATAGTATCTGCAAGAGCAAAAAGAGATGCAGACAATCCGGGATTTACACATACAACAAATGCATTCGGTATGGGAATACCGTTTACTTCAAGAGCCTGGCCTTTTATATTCACAAGTTCAGGTACGGTCGTTGAAGTAACCGTCGGAGGCACAGTAATCTGACCTGTTCCTCCGCTGCCGCATCCTGATATGATTATTCCCGAGATGATACTCAATAAGATGATTGCTATTAGAAGATTTTTTGACATTTTAGATATACATCCCTTTCTGGTTTATATTACTTCATTCGTAACGGGTAACGCGTGACGCGTTTATAGACCTATCACTTATAAACTATACATATTACATTTTATCAGAAAAAAAAAAAAAAATCAATTTATATAAAACAAAATTTCAAACAATAAAGCTGGAAAGAATGATGCCACTTGACAGAAGTATAGTTTCTGCCTTAAAATTATGGCAGGAGGTATGCCATACTATGAAAACTAAAAAAATGCATAATTTTCATGTTCCATTACCTGATGAGCTTTATACACAACTGCGTGATGAAGCGTTACGAAGCAATCAACCGGCCACAGAATTAGTTCGATATGCCATTAAATCATGGCTTAAAGCACGAGAAAAAGCTGCTCTTCATAAAGCTCTTTCCGAATTTGTTAATGAATATGCCGGTACTGACCTGGATTTAGACGAAGATTTAGAAGCATTATCTATTGACTGTTTACTGAAACAGGAAGGAGAAGAAAGATGAACCGCGGAGATATATACCGGGCTGAACTGGCTCCTCGCTCCGGTTCTGAACAAAAGGGTATCAGACCTGTAATTATCCTTTCTCATAATGTTTTTAATCAAACTCCCGGGTGGAAATCTGTTATTGTAGTTCCTGTTTCTACTTCAACATTACAGGCCAGACGAAGTCCGACTATAGTAATATTGCCCCGGGGAACATCAGGACTTACAAAAGAAAGTTTTGCTATATGCCATCAGATAACCACAATAGATAGAGCAAAACTTCAACAATATATAGGAACCCTTGAACAAAATTATCTTAAGCAAGTAGAACAGGGTATAAAAAATGCTATAGATTTATCAAGTTAAAATTTCACTTACCGGCGGGGATATCCGGTGAGAGCAATAAACCCTTTTTAGATATATACTGTGGCCAGAAACCGGTGTTTGTAACTTCCGTCATTTTACTATGGATATTCTCGGTGTTGCACATAATAGTAAAATTATCAAAATTACCTGATACCTTGTAGAGGTAGTGAGGGGAGTTATCCTTTGAGAGAAATATTTTGTTGAAAAGGCTGGCATCTCTCTCACGCCTTGTGGGACATAGAGGGAATTTTTTAAAATATAATCTTATTTTATCCATATCGTCAGGGTAATGATGTTTGTTATCCTGAAAATATAGTTCCATCCCGGCTGCCAGGTTTTTCAGATTGGATTCACACTCTTCTAATTGACCACATCTTTTTGCCTTACAAAAATTCGGGTAGACTATAGCAAATAAAACAAAACCTATAAAAAGCAAAATGAACAGATCTGTCTGATGGCAGAGAAGTGCAGCCCGAGATTCTTTTCTATTTTTATATGCATTATAAATTATATAAATAAAGAAGATAAAGATAATAAAAAATATTTGATATACACTTCCATACAGAGCTTCTCCAATGCTTCCCGTGACAAACCATAATATCAGAAAAATTGGAATCAGCATGAGTAAAAGGAGGAGAAATATTATAAATATCGGTGTTATATTTGCCATGAAATCCTTCATAACAGATTATTCAAGATGTGAAAATACAAATCCTTTAATAAACAGGATGATATCGGTAGATTTTTTTTCGAAGACAATAATGGAGCAAGTATTGAAAATAAAAAAACATCGTGATAAGATGATAAAAAATCCTGGAGTAAAAGAAACATGCTTCTTATAAATCCGCCCGTAACAAAACCATGCGAACCTCCTGCCGGGATTGCAAAAATATCCGGTTTTCTGAAAGGTCATGGCATAAAGCACAGGCTTCTGGACGCAAATCTGGAAGGTATCTATACTATTCTGGAAGAAACACCTGCCCGTTATGACACATGGACTAAAAGAGCATGGAAAAATATTTCACAGAATCTGGCTTATATAAAAGGCAAATATCATAATTTCGACACTTATAAACGGGCCGTCATGGATATAAACAGATTGATTGAAATAAAGGGTAAAACCGGTAATATTCAGATGAGTCTTTCTGATTACAGAGATGAAAAACTATCTCCTGTAAAAAGCAGGGACCTGCTGGAATCGGCTGAAACCTTTGAGAAAAATCTCTTCTATCCCTATTTCAATATAAGATTAAGAGACATTATAGAAAAAGAAAAACCTTCAATCGCCGGGTTTTCATTGAATTATCTGGGCCAGGCTCTCTGCACTTTTGCCATGGCAGGTTTTTTAAGGAAACATTATCCTCATATAAAGATTGTTCTCGGAGGAGGCCTTATTACATCATGGATGAGAAATCCTGCCTGGGAAAATCCTTTCGGAGGGCTCATTGACTGGCTCATAGACGGCCCCGGTGAATATAAACTGATTGAAATGACAGGAAAGATTCCGCTCCAGGATAATTATCGCCCCGATTATTCACTTTTTCCATATAGAAAATATCTTGCCTCCGGCAATATCCTTCCTTACAGTACTTCTACCGGCTGTTACTGGAATAAATGTTCTTTCTGTCCCGAAAGAGCGGAAAAAAACCACTATAAACCTTTAGCCCATGAGAAAGTAATGAATGATCTGACATATCTCACGGGAGAAATAAACCCGGTAATGATACATTTACTGGATAATGCCACAGCGCCTTCTCTCATGAAAAAGCTGGCAGAAAATCCTCTTTCTGTTCCATGGTATTGTTTCACAAGATTCACTCCTGACCTTGGAGAAGAAGATTTTACTTTATCACTGAAAAAATCAGGATGTGTAATGTTAAAACTCGGTCTCGAATCAGGCTCCCGGCATGTGCTGGATAATATGCAAAAAGGCATAGATTTAACTATGGTTTCCACGATCTTAAAAAATCTTAAAAAATCAGGAATTGCCACATATATATATCTTCTCTTCGGTACGCCCCAGGAAACATTCACTGAAGCAAAAAAAACAATGGAATTTGTTCTCTGTCACAGTGAATATATAGATTTCTTAAATATAGCCCTCTTCAACATGCCTGTTTATGGCCCTGATACGAATACTGTAGAGACAAAAGGATTTTACGAAGGAGATTTATCACTTTATACGGATTTCATCCATCCTTTCGGATGGAACAGAAAAGAAGTAAGAAATTTTATTGATAAAGATTTCAAAAAAAACCCTGTAATTGCAGATATTATAAAGAGAAATCCTCCTTTTTTCACATCAAACCATGCAGCTTTTTTTGTATAATCATACAAGAATAATCTCTGTTACAATCTTTCTGGCCTCACCAGTTTTTGCGAGTTTAAAAATCAGATTAAAATCTTTATAATGATAAAAAGTGTTGTATTTTCCTGAAGATTCTGCAGTAAAATTCTCTCCGTAAACTTTTATCACATCTTCTTCAGGAGAATAAATACCTATACCTCTGTC
>DAIOEN010000309.1:0-6517 GCA_036746235.1 Vulcanimicrobiota bacterium
AAATTGTTTCAAAGATTTTACATCTTGATATTTCAGGTTTCCCTTCTCCATAGACAGAAAGAACCCTCAATTTAAGATACGATGCGGGAACAGGGGGAAAAGAAATAATTTCTTCTGTTTTATTCTGTTCATGTGTTGTTTTACAGATAATATTAAAATTTTCCACAGGGCTTACGGGAGATACAAGTAATTCTATATCCTTTATAGAATTTTTTTCATTTGCCGGAAAAGATAAAATAATTTTATCTATAAGAGATGTTTTTCCATGACCTGTCCTGATTATTACTTCACATGGAACAGTCTTTATTTGCCAGGTACCAATGTTATTTTCATCTTTTATAAGATTTTTTGTACTTATATTTTCTTCTATTTCCATACCGGTATAAAAAACTATTCTGCCGGAATTTTTATTCACGCCGATGTTTTTACTAAGAGTCGCAACATGTACAGGTATATTATCAGATAGTATTTCTATCTCCGTAAGTTCTGTTTTTATTTCATTTCCATAGTTTGATAATATAGAAATCTTTATAAATTTTGCTTTCAAAGGATTGAATTTAAATTCCTGTGGAATAGGTGTATTGGCAGCAGTGAATTTTTTTACCGACTGAAAAGATTTCTTTTCTCCTGTCATGGAAAAGTAAATTTCAAAATCTTTTATACCGGTATTTGTTCCTGCTGAACTGTTATAGATGATTATACGATTTACGGTAAAAGCTTCATCTTTCTCCGGTTTTGCGAGAGAAAAGACTATTTGATGCGGAAAGGGAGCTTTTTCCGCAGATGACCATTTTAAAGGTGAATAACAATCTATTTCACCGTCATTCAATCTGAATGCTGCCTGATCATACACGTTAAGCTGTGTTGAGAATGAAACTATTTCTCCTCCATTCTGTCTTGAAAGTACATTCATAGTACCTTTTATACCTTCAAAAGACCTGGGAATGCCGCCCAGAGATGTTCTGAAATAAAATGAAGTAAGTCCCATAGATGTTATTATTAAGATTGATAAAAGAAAAACTACAAGAAAAGTTTTTGATTTTTCTTTTTTTATTAATTTTATTATTATTCTTATTGCAATAAGCAATATTATAAGAGGAAGGAAATAAAATACTGACCATACTGCAGGTCTTAAGAAAACAGGAAGTGTATTCCATAGCCATATACCTTTAAATCCTTCTTCCAGACCTGTTTTTGTGATTATAACATGTAGATTTCCTGCCAGAACATAAAGACCTGTAAAAGAAAGAATTATTTTGAGGATTTTCGGCATTCTGCGAAAAGCTATTATAAATATTATTCCACATACTGTTCCTATTATAATAAGGAGAACACTTAAAAAATCATTACCTTTTTTTAATATGGTATAATTACTATGAAATGTTCCGAAATATGATGTAGAGAAGGCTATTATACTTATAAGGAATAAAAGGAGAGCAGATATCTTTGTCTCTATTAATGTTTTTCCCCAGAAAAAAAGCATGGACCCAAGAAATAGAAAAGATAACAGATCTACAGAAAGCTTCCAGTAAAGAGGAGAGTCTAGTTGCCATACTTCATAGGCACCATCACAGATTAAAAAGATAACTCCAAGAAGCAGAATAAATTTGAATAGTACTACAGTAAAAGATTCTTCTGGTTTTTTATCAGGTTTTTGGGTAAAATCTTTTCCTGACATCATATCTAAAGGTTCTGTTTTTATATTATCACTATTTATCATTATAATTCTCCTGAATAATTCTCCTGAATAAATAATAATTTTATTATATCAAAAACCTCATATTGTGTATATAAATTTTCTTAATTGACATACTTCAGGCATATAGCAAATTGATTTCGCATGTTTTGTCATTTATATTCAGAGGAATAAATATTTTATTTCTAGAATATTATCTATACACTTCTTTTTGATGAGATGAAAAATACGCTCATATTCGGTGCAGGAGAAGGAAATATCGGATTTATTGATCTTACTGCAGGAAAGTCAGGCATATTACTTGCCATACCGGCAAGTCCCCCCTTGCTGAATATAGGTCTGTCAAGGGATAGAAGTGTCCTGTGCTATTCATTCCGGGCAAGGAAAAATAAATCATCTCAGATACAGATATGGAATTACCAGTCATTATGGAATAAAATCTCGAATTGTGACTGAAATTTTCTTCTAATGCAAGTTAACTTGCATTAATTTGCATTTTTAATGTATAATGAAAGTTAAGTTGCATTGAGGAGGGAGATACATGAGCAGTGGGAGATATGTTAAGCTACTGACAGGCCATAACGCTTTTGTTCCCAATCCATTACCTCCGGAACCTCCTGTGAAAATAGAAAAGGAAATGACGGAGTTACTGGAAAAGGCAAATAATTCCCTGCTCAGACTGGATAGTCTTGGCTATGCTTTACCTGATTATGAAAATTTTATTGGAGCATATATACAGAAGGAAGCTCTTTTAAGTTCACAAATTGAAGGTACAAGAGCAACTATGGAAGATGTTTTTATATTTAATAGAATTTCCGCCGGAAATAAAGAAGTTATTCCTGTTTTTAATTATATTGAAGCTTTGAAATATGGAAAAAAAAGATTAAATGAATTACCAATGTGTTTGAGACTGATAAGAGAGATGCATAAGATTCTGCTGGAAGGAGCGGAAGGGGAAAATAAAAATCCAGGAGAATTCAGAACTGCTCCCGTTATAATCGGAGGTAATCCGGGTTATGTTCCCCCTCCTCCGGATCATCTTAAAGAGCTTTTATCTGATTTTGAAAAATACGTGAATGAAGAAAATACATATCACCCGTTGATAAAATGTGCTTTAATTCACTATCAATTTGAAGCCATTCACCCCTTTCTGGATGGAAACGGAAGGATAGGAAGGCTGCTGATAACACTGTATCTTCTATGGAAGAACATTATAGAGGAACCTCTGCTTTATCTCAGTTACTATTTTAAAAAATACCGTCATGAATATTATGATAGATTATACCTTGTCAGCAGCCGGGGAGATTTTGAACAATGGATCGTTTTTTTTCTTAAAGGTATTATAGAAACATCTACTTCTGCGTTAAAAACAGCAAAGGACATAATAGATTTACGAGAGAGGCACAGGAAACTATTGATAAAAGGGAAGAAAGTGTCTGCTACCGCCCTGTTACTTTTTGAGGATTTATTCTCTACTCCTTTTGTTTCTATAGAAAATATACAGGAAAAATATAACGTTTCCCATACAACTGCTTCTGCCGTTATAAAAAATTTAAAAACTGCAGGCATACTTAAAGAAGAAATGCTTGACAGAAAAAGAAAAAATCAATTCAAGTATTTTGAATATTTGAAAATCCTTTCTGAAGGTACAGAATTATAAACGATATTACAGTAGATTCAGATGGAAAAATATATATCAGAACCCAGCAAGTGTCGTATCCAGAAGTTTGCCCCAGACCCTGAATTTAAAGTTAAATAAATACATAATACCTTATCATCTAAAGGGTTGAACAGCCTGTAGCTTTCATTTCATGTGAATAATTATAACAATAAAATACATATTGACATTTTTAATAATATATGATATAAAATAATTAAGTTTAATTATTTTTAATTAAACTTAATTACAAAAAAAAGGAGGTGGTAAATAGATATGAAAGAAGAGATAGGTGAAATGTTCCGGGAAGAGGGAAGAGGTCTTACCGATATAATGGACATAAGCCAGGCTGCAGAATTTTTAAATACAAGCAAACCCACCCTTTATCGCTGGCTGAACGAGGGAACGATAACTGGCTTTAAGGCAGGAGGGCAGTGGCGTTTTTACCGTAAAGATCTGATTTCCTTTTTAAAGGGACAGAGTAAAGAGCAGGAAGAATTCAGAAAAGAACTGGAAAAAGCAATAGAATTTTTCAGGGAAAGAATAAAATCAAAAGGTAAATAAAAAATGAAAGGAGAATAAAAAATGAAAGAAAAATTTGATATTGAAATCGATGAACATGATGATATTAAATTAAATGAACTGTTAAACCTCATAATAGAAGATGCGTGTTCCGACAGGGCAAGCGATATACACTTAAATCCTGCTAAGCAGGCCTTTAAAATCCGCTACAGGGTTGACGGAGCACTGAGGGATATATCAACACTGTCCGATCTGCTCTATAATCCACTGGTAAAAAAAATTAAAGAAAGAGCTTCATTAAACAGCGATATTATATCAAAACCTCAGGATGGGAAAATAAACCATGAATTCGGGAATAGATGCCTGGATATAAGAGTTTCTACCCTTCCAACCTTTTACGGGGAAAATATAGTAATGAGAATTCTTGATAAAGCAGCCATAACCCTGGATCTGGAAAAACTTGGTTTTAGTGAAGAAAATTTAAAGAAATACAAAGATTTACTGAGCTGTCCTTCCGGACTTATTATAATTAACGGCCCCACAGGGTGCGGAAAAACAACAACGGCATATGCGGGACTTAACGAAATGGCAAACCCCGGGATTAATATACTCACAATAGAGAATCCGGTAGAATATTTAATTGACAATGTTATTCATACACAGGTAAATGAAAAAGAAGGACTTACCTTTTCCGGAGCGCTCAGATCATTCCTGAGACAGGACCCCGATGTGATTTATTGCGGAGAAATAAGAGATGACGTGTCAGCTAAAATACTTCTGGAAACAGCTCTTACGGGACATGTGGTAATAAGTATTCTCCATGCCCCTGACAGTGCAGAAGCATTAACCAGGCTTATTGATATGGGGCTTGAACCTTTTCTGCTTGCTTCTGCCCTGAAAGGCATCATATCTCAGAGATTGGTAAGAAAAATATGCCCTGACTGCAAGGAAGAAATTCCTGTACCTGAAGGACTTGTTAATATGTTAAAAGAAGAAAATCTTTATAGAGAAAATATGGTTTTATATAAAGGAAAAGGTTGTGAGACTTGCCGTAACACCGGTTACAAACATAGAACGGCATTGTATGAAGTCATAGTAATGGACGATGAATTAAAAAATGAAATTTCCATGAAACCTTCTTATGCCGATCTGATAAAATTCTTCAGGAGCAGGGGAGAAGCATCCATAAAACATGACGGACTAAAAAAAGCCATAGAAGGAATAACTCCAATAGATGAAATTTTAAGGATTTGCAGTGATATAAAATGGTAATCTCTACAAAAAACTCACAAAAAAATAAACTGATCCGGTAATAAATTATCTTATAGCCCCGATCAGTAATTTCTAAGCAAAAATATTATACACAGAAAAATCATATTTATCAAGAATGACCGGAATTTATATTTCAGATTAACAGGATAATCTATTTATCCAACTCGGTCTTTCTCCTGTTAATTTTTGAAGCCTCATAAATTTCGGTCGTTTTTATATTTTTTAATATCATAAAATATTTTTATTTATCAATTAATCATTATTTATTATTATTCTCTAAGTCTTACAGGGCAATAGTTTTACACCGACAATTTCTAATAATGGGTAAAAAAAGCTTATTAATTGTTTTCAGAGGAAATTCGTCTGTCCCAAAGGTACTTGACTGTACCTGCTTTCCATTTGCCACCTCTTCTGGTGGGTATGTGGCTGATATTGAGTTTATCCGCTATCTGCCTGAATGAGGCTCCTTTATTTTTCTCGGAAACTATAAAAACTTCTGCCTGTGAGGTGTCTTTAGAAGGTATAATAAAATTTCGATCGATCAGAGGTTCATGAACACCTTCTTTATGTATGGCAGAATAATTCACAAAACCTTTATAGAGTCTATTTTCAAGGATATATTTTACCGTACATCCGTACCATGTTCCGTTTCTTTTTGTTTTATAGTTATTTTCATTTAAATAATCTGCTATTTCTTTCAGGGTTTTTCCACTATTTCTCAGTTCATAAATAAGCTCCACTGTAGATGCCTCTGTATCCTGAACGGCAAGATAACTGGGAGATTTTCCAGTGTCTCTTTTTGTAATATATCCGAGAGCCGGAGCACCTCCTCCATAGCCGCCGTCTTTTGCTTTTTTAGTTCTTCCTGATTTCATTCTTATAACAATCATGGCTTTCTCATACTGGTTTATGGCACCTTTCATCTGTCTGAGAAGGATTCTGGAAGGGTCTATGCTCAGTATATCAGGCTCGTCTATTGACAGGACAGAAGCGCCTTTCTCCTGGAAATCTCCGAGAATACTTTCCTGGACCAGAAGGTTTCTTGCCAGTCTGTCCAGTCGTGTTATTATTATGGTATCTATAAGCCCTGACGATACGTCAGACTGAAGTTCTGCAAGAGCAGGTCTTCTGTCAAGTCCTCCTGAAATACCATGTTCTTCATAAAATTTGTCTAATTTCAGTCCGCTTTTTTTGCAGTAATCCAGTATCGCTTCTTTCTGTATCTCCAGACCTCTGCCGTATTCAACCTGATCAAGTGTGGAAACCCTTATATATCCTGCTATCATAAAGCTATTGTAACAGGGGAGAGGTTTCGTGTCAAGTAAATATAAAAAAAGCCTCTTTTTTATATTTACTTGACAGATAAAAAA
>DAIOEN010000310.1:0-6488 GCA_036746235.1 Vulcanimicrobiota bacterium
TTTTTTTATTAAAAACTTTAGTTTTTAATAAAAAAATTAATGTGACAATGTCAAGCTAATTCCATGGAGTGTTTGTTTAATAACTCTTCTTTTTCTCTGTAGTAATCTATTTTTGTTTTTAATTCCTCAGGTGTTATTTTTAATTCTGCAATAGTTTCCGCGTAAAGCTCTGTAAGTTCCGTAGATTCTTCCTGAGAAAAAAGTTCTACTTTTTTCATTGCCATATGAGCAGACGGAGAACCTATTATGCCTGCCATTTTTTTCTCAAATTCCAGGTAAAGTTCGGTCAGATTTTCCAGAGAAATTTTTTCTTTTCCCGTGAGGCCGAATTTACTGAATACTGTTTCAATTATTTCCATAATCTGGCTTTTTGAAAAGTACTGGCTTAACAGGTTTTCCAGTATATTTGTTTTAGATCTCAAGTCAATCAGGCTTCTGTTGCCGGTAAATATTTTTGCTTTAGAATTCTGACTTAAAATATTTACAAACTCCATTGCTTCTTTATATTCTTCTTCACTCTGTTTAACATATAGAGAAGATAAAATATAGAGAGTTATATTGAAGAATAATGACCAGAAAACACTGTGGCTTAACGGATCGAGAACTGCCAGCCCTAATAATTGTTCTGGTTTAAAGAGCCCTATTCCATAAGGGCCTTGTTTCAGAATAGTTTCGGAAAGCCATCCGCTTTTAATAAAAGACGGTAACAATAATGTGTAAAACCAGATGAAAAAACCTGACAGGAGACCCAGTAAGGCACCGGTTTTGTTGCCTCTGTCCCAGAAAATACCGCCAATAATGGAAGGGGCAAATTGTATTACGGCAGCAAAGGATATTGTTCCTATATTAACCAGCATATAGGAATCGCCGATTTTTAATTCGAACCAGTATCCGAGCAGTATAACAACTGCCACGGCTACCCACCGACACTTTAAAATATGTCTCTTTAAGAAAGTAAGAACTTTGATATATTCGGTCAGCGGCAGGATTAGATGGTTAGTAATCATTGTAGACAGGGTCATGGAACATATCATTATCATAGCGGTACCTGCAGAAAAACCACCGAGAAAAACCACCAGTGAAATCCATTTGTGTCCGAAGGAAACAGGCAGAGACAGCAGAAATGTATCTGCATGCAGAGGGGAATAACCTTTAAGTAATCCGGCCATGGCAACAGGTAAAACAAATATGTTAATCAGGAACATATACAAAGGAAAAAGCCACATAGCTGTTTTTAGATGATTTTCATCGAAGTTTTCTACTACTGACACATGGAACTGCCTTGGAAGAAATATAGAGGCAGACATGGATAGTATTATAGAGGTCATCCATATGACATAATAATTACTATCATTTCCGGGTAAAGTTAAAAGTTTTTGCTCTGTAACCTGATTGAAAATATCTCCAAATCCATGATACAGGAAATATGTTATAAAAATTCCTGCAATTAGAAAAGCCACCAGTTTAACGATTGCTTCAATGGCTATTATAAATATTATGCCGGGGTGTCGTTCTGCAGGAGACAGTCGTCTTACACCGAAGAGATTGGTAAAGATAATCAGAATTGCCACAATAATAAGCCCTGTATAATCCTCTATCCATAACATACTACCTGTATTGCTGGCGGTAATAATTTTTACAGTGGATGTCATTGATTTTAGCTGAAGGGCTATATATGGAGCAATGCCTATGATGGCAATACATGTTACAATCGTTGCAATTAACTGGGATTTGCCGTATCTGGCCGATATAAAGTCAGCAATACTGGTAATTTTCCTGGTGCTTTTTATTCTAATTAATTTTCTTATAAAGGTCCATCCAAGAATAAATGTTATGGTAGGACCAAGAAAAATTGTTACAAATAATAGACCTGATGTGGCAGCTTTACCAATGCTTCCGTAGTAGGCCCATGTTGTGCAGTAAACAGTCAGAGATAGGGAATATATTATGGCATTGTTGACAATACGGCTCTTTGTAACAAATTTTTTTTCTACCCACATAGCCGTAAAAAATAAAAGGCCTAAATATACAATGAAGATTATAATTATAGTCAGAGCATCAAACATGTTTATTTTCCTTTTTCTGTAGATCTCCGGTAATTTTATCCTCTGTTAAATCATTTTTTCTTATCATAAAAAGAGAAATAATAATTAAAAGCCATATAGCAAAAACATAGATAAAATTATATAGAAGATTTTCTTTCATTGTTATACTTGTGAAAGGCCAGTTTAATAAAAGGAAAGCAAGGATAAATAAAAAAATAGAAAAATCAGCTTTTTTTTCCAAATTTTTCAGCAGGTCAGGCTTTCTGTGTGTAAAATAACCTCTCTGCTGACACCTCACTTTCATAAAATCGTTTTGTTTCTTTATTCTCTTTACTATAACTTACCATAGAACTATCACTGTGTATAGTATAATTATGAAAGATTTTTGCCTGTTCCGGAGATGGTATTATTTGTAGATAAGGTACATTGAAGATGAAACTACATTTCAATAATTGAAGAAGAAATATTCATTCGACTATTTGAATTTCTAAAGATACAATAAGAGGATTGTATAGATTTTAAACATAATAATATCTTTAGTTTATCCTGAAGAAATGTTTTATCTGATAAAGGAGACTGTGCTTCTTGTATCCGAGTTTTGCCGTATTAAATTCATCAAGTCTTTTCGTAAGGCGAGCCGTTTTATCGTTTGGATATTTTAAACGACCATATATTAATAATATCACCACAAATACCAGGATAGCTATAAATCCGTCCTGAAACATGTCGTTCACCTCCTCTATAGAAATTTCTTGAGCCACACAATGAATAGACCTGTTATAAGCCCGAGCAATATCATTATATAACCTTTTTTCTTTTTTCTTTTTACTATATTTCTGTGTCCTGTAAATATCATATACAGAGATATTATCACCAGAACCCAGCATATTAAAATTCCGTCAATATTTCCACTCTTCATGTTGCGAAGAGTCCATATAAACATCTTTATTATAGCCTCCATGCAGAGGAATGTTGTTATGTTTTTGAACCTGTAGAATCCCTATTTCTTTCTACTTAATTATAACATAAAAATTTTTTTTAACCTATATTTTTGAAGGATTTATTTATATTTTGTTTAATCTTTTAAAGAAATTTATCGATAATTTTATATAATAGATCTTTTTCAGAACGTTTTGAGTATATATCTTCTAAATTTATACCTTCTAACAATATGTTTCAATCTTCGGGAGATGTACACTCATAGCATAAGGAGTAATATAATTTGTCAGATAGTGAGAACATTGTTCTTGATATAAGAAATCTTTCCAAAAACTATGGAGATGTTAAAGCAGTAAAGGATGTTTCCTTTCATGTAAAAAGAGGAGAGATTTTCGGACTTTTAGGCCCTGACGGCGCGGGGAAAAGTTCTACTATGAACCTTTTTATGGGTTTATTAAAACCTGATAAGGGAAGTATTACTTTTCTGGATAAAAATATTTTAATCCCCAGAGAAGCGGCCGTTATGAGAACAAAAGTTGGTTATATGGCACAGGGACTTGGTTTAATACTCACGCCAAATCTGAGTGTGGCAGAGAACATAGACTATTTCGCCGATATGTATCAGGTGCCGAAAGATGAGAGAAAGAGAATGAAAGATGATCTTTTTGAAAGACTTTATCTTCATCCTTTCAATGAGAGGCTTGCAAAAAATCTTTCGGGAGGTATGAAACAGAAACTTGCCCTCTGCTGTACTCTTATATACAGTCCTGAAGTGATTATTTTAGATGAACCGACTACCGGTGTGGACCCTGTATCAAGAAGAGAATTCTGGATTGTTATAAATGAACTGGTTGTGGATAAAAATATTACTGTCATTTTTGCCACCTCCTATATGGATGAAGCAGAAAGATGTCACAGAGTGGCCCTTATGCATGACGGCAGTATTGTATCTATGGGAACAGTGGAAGAGCTTAAAAGCAGTCTCGACGGCAGGATGTATGAGTTTAAGGCAACACCGCAGAAAGACGCCATAAAAATACTTAAAAATTCCGGTGTTTTTGAAAGTGTTCAGCCCTTCGGAGAAAGAGTAAATTTGATTGTAAAACCCGGTGGAAAAAAAGAAGTAGACTCTATGCTTAAACCGGCAGGAATAAAAATAGAGGAATATCAGCCTATAGAACCGGCTCTGGAGAATGTTTTTACAGGCTTTCTGGAAAAAACAGCAAAGGAAGCCCTTGGAGATCAGGAAGAACAGGATGTGGAAGGATTATTCTCTTCTGTACCGTCATGGGTAAAGAGTACTGATTACAAATATTGTATTGAAATAGATAAACTCTTAAAACAATTCGGAAGTTTCAAGGCTGTAAATGAAGTAAGTCTTGCCATAAACAAAGGAGAAATTTTCGGTTTCCTCGGCCCCAACGGAGCCGGGAAAACTACAACGATTAAATTACTCTGCGGACTCTATCCTCCTACTTCCGGCACAGGAAGAGTGGCGGGATTTGATATAAGAACAGAACAGATGAATATAAGAAAACATATAGGCTATATGTCTCAAAAGTTTTCTCTCTATCAGGATATGACTGTAGCGGAAAATCTGGAACTCTATGCAGGCATATATGGTGTATCGAGAAAAGATCTTATAGAAAGAAGAAAATGGACACTTGAACTTGCAGAACTTGTAGGACTTGATAATATGCTTACAAGGGATATTCCTATGGGTATAAGGCAGAAACTTGCTCTTGGTACTTGTCTTCTTCATCGTCCTGAAATAGTATTTCTCGATGAGCCCACTTCAGGAGTAGATCCGCTTGCAAGAAGGAGATTCTGGGAAATTATTCATCAGATAAGTTCTCTGGGAGTAAGTGTTATGGTTTCTACCCACTATATGGACGAAGCAGAACAGTGTGACAGGGTGTCTCTTATGCACAGAGGGTTCCTTATAGCTGTAGGAACTCCTGCAGAAATGAAAAAACATGTAGCGGAACAATCGGGCTATCTCATGGAACTTACCTGTACCAATCCTATGAAAGGATTTCAGAAACTTAAACAGGGTTTCCCGAATGTAAATATATATGGTAAAAAACTTCTTTTTTATACAAAAAATATAGAGGAAGATACAAAAAAAGCCGAAGCTTTATTAAATCAGGCCGGGATACAGATGAACAAATGCAGGGAAAAAAGAATAATCTTTGAAGATGTATTTATGTATTATATAGAAAATAGCGGAATTGAGTAAGGAGGTGAAGGGTGAAAAGTGAAAAGTGAAAAGTGAAGAGTGATCAGTAAAACTGGTCACTGGTCACTGGTCACTGGTCACCGGTCACTGTTCCATGTTTTCCTTTAAAAGAGTTTACGCAGTAGCCAAAAGAGAATACCTCGAGCTGAGAAGGAATACACTCTATGTATATATGGCCTTTTTATCTCCTCTTATACTTTTTGTTCCTTTTGCCTATGGTCTGAATGTGGATACGAATAATGTATTGCTCGGTATATGTGACATGGATAATACACCTGTAAGCAGAGATTTTATGAATATGTTTGAGACGACAGGTGGATATTTTATCATAAAACAATACAGCAATACCTATGATACTATGGATGAGGAAATACAGACAGGTGCGCTGGAAGCAGTTCTGGTAATACCTGAGCACTTCTCAAAAGACCTGAAGAATGGGGAGAAAGTAGATGTCCAGTTAATAACAAATGCTCTTTATTCCAGCAGAGCCGAAACAATAAATAACTATATAGAGTCAGGTGTGGCAGAATTCAATCAGAAATTACAGGATAAATATCTCTCATCCAAAGGA
Source organism: Vulcanimicrobiota bacterium (assembly GCA_036746235.1). Taxonomy (GTDB): domain Bacteria; phylum Vulcanimicrobiota; class SpSt-956; order SpSt-956; family JAKJGF01; genus CALARM01. The sequence goes on from DAIOEN010000310.1 coordinate 5,795, forward strand.
AAGCAAAATCCTGACCCGATAAAAGTTTATCAGGCTGTATGGTTTAACGAAACCCTTGAAAGTAATAATTTCATGATACCTCCTATCATTCCGGTTCTTCTGTATTTTCTTCCTCCTCTCATATCCTCTCTCTGTATAGTTAAAGAAAAAGAAATAGGTTCTATTATGGCTTTTTACTGTTCACCTATTACAAAATCAGAGTACGTAATAGGTAAAATGGTGCCATATATAGTAATTGCTTACCTGGATTTCATTATATTATTTTGTGCAGCCAGGCTTCTTTTTATGGATGTGCCATTCAGAGGCAGTGTTTTTAATCTGTTACTGGTAGCTTTCGTTTATTCCATTGCCACCACAGGAGTGGGACTATTACTTTCTGTTACTCTTGAAAGCCAGGTGGCAACAGTTATGGTCTGTTTTGTAGGCACAATGATTCCTGCTTTTGGTTTTTCCGATGCTTTTGATGCCGTAAGTACAAAGGGCGAAGGAGCGCAGATTTTTTCTAAAACACTTGCCGTAACCTATGCAGTAAAAATAGTAAAGAGCATTTTTTTGAAAGTAGGAGGGTGGGAACTCTACTGGGAGAGTGCTCTTATGCTGGTTGGATTTGCTATAGTTCTCCCGGTTATTGCTATTATACTATTTAAAAAGAAAATGTAAGAGGTTCTTATTATGAGGTTGTATGCTCTCTTTA
>DAIOEN010000311.1:0-6469 GCA_036746235.1 Vulcanimicrobiota bacterium
CCTGTCAGGCAGAAGCTGATAAAATGGTTACGAACTTATTTGAAGCGGTACTTAGCATCAAGAAACCAGTAAGGAAAGGAGAGAAAATATGTACAAAGAATTCAAAGAATTTATCATGAGGGGAAACGTAATGGATATGGCAGTCGGTATCATTATAGGAGGAGCATTCGGTAAAATAGTAAATTCCCTTGTAGCAGATGTAGTTATGCCGCCTATAGGTCTTCTGCTGGGTAAAGTAAATTTTTCAAATCTTTTTATCAATCTGTCCGGTAAAACCTATGAGACTCTTGATGAAGCTACAAAAGCCGGTGCCCCTGTATTAAAATACGGTTTATTTATTAATACTGTAATAGAATTCTTTATCATAGCCCTGTCTGTATTTATTATGATTAAAGTGGTAAACTCAATAAAAAGAGAAAAAGAGCAGGCTCCACCGCCACCTGACACAAAAGAATGTAATTTCTGCTGTTCTAAGATCCCGATTAAGGCAACAAAATGCCCGAACTGTACATCTGAAATTAAAGCTCCTGCATAATAATTCATATTGACGTATGACTCCAGGACTCATACGTCAATGTGATAATATCTTCTTTATAGCTTCAGCCAGTTTTCTTCCATTAACAGGTTTCGGCAGCAGTTCTTTGATGCCATTGTTTCTTGCATTTTCCGAATTGATGGTATCTGAAAAACCTGTCGTAAGAATTACAGGTATGTCAGACCTGACGGAAACAAGTTCTTTTGCAAGGTCTTTCCCTGTCATATGAGGCATAGTAAGATCTGTAATAACGAGATCAAATCTGTCAGGATCTGTCCTGAATATTTCCAGAGCTTTAATAGCGTCTATTTCACTAATAACTTCATACCCCAGACGTCTTAACATACGTTCTGTAATATTTACAATATTCTGTTCATCGTCAACAACAAGTATAGTCCCTGTGCCCACAGGTATGGGGTCTAAATTTTCATGAGTGACACTTTCATCAGTTTTAATTCTCGGAAGTAATATCTGAATATCTGTACCTTTTCCCGGTTCACTGTATACTTTAATATCACCTTCATAACCTGTAACAATGCCATGAACCACAGAAAGTCCCAGCCCTGTTCCTTCTCCTATTTCTTTTGTAGTAAAATAAGGTTCGAAAATTCTTCCTATGATTCCACGTTTTATCCCATGTCCTGTATCACTTACAGTAAGTTTCACATAAGGTCCTGCCTTAAGATTAGTGTAAAACGTTAAATCTTCCGGAAAAATATCAACATCAGCAATACCTACAGTCAGTATTCCACCGTGGTCTTTCATAGCATGGGCTCCATTGGTGCAGAGATTCAGGACTATTTGATGAATTTGAGTCGGATCTGCCATAACTACACTCTGATTTTCTTTAATATCCTGTCTTATCTCAATAGTAGCAGGTAATGATGCTCTGAGTAATTTAATAGCTTCTTTTATAACAGGTATTACGTTTAATAACTTTTTATTCTCTTCACTTCTTCTGCTGAACGTAAGAATCTGTCCTACCAGTTCCTTTGCCCGTTCACCTGCTTTCAGTACCTGTGACAGATATTGATGAACAATATGTTCTTCGGGAAGCTCAAAACCAGCCAGTTCCGTATAACCAATTATAGAACCAAGTATATTATTAAAATCATGGGCGATACCACCTGCAAGAGTTCCTATGGCTTCCATCTTCTGGGCCTGTATTAACTGTCCTTCAAGTCTTCTGTGTTCAACCACTTCACGTTCAAGTTTTTCACAGGTCTCCTTAAGTTCTGCTGTTCGTTTCTCTACAAGCTCTTCAAGATGTTCACTGTATTTTTTCAATGCTTCTTCTCCATGGCGTATCTTCAAGTGAGTTGAGATTCTTGCTATCATTTCTTCTCTTTGAACAGGTTTTGTAATGTAGTCTATGCCTCCGCATTCGAATCCCTTTACAATATTATCCGTATCAGTAAGACAGCTCATAAATATTACCGGAATATCTTCAGTATTCTTATTTTCCTTTAGTTTTCTGCACACATCGAAACCATTCATCTCAGGCATTATAATATCAAGTAAAATAATATCAGGCTTTTTAATTTCTGCAATTTCTATAGCTTCCTGCCCTTTCTGGATTAACATAAGGTCAGTATTAAATGCGGTTAAATACTCGAAAATTACGCTTAAATTTGAAGGCTGGTCATCTACAATCATAATTTTCGAGTTTTCTATCTCGTTCATCCCTGCTCCCTCATCTCTTTTTCAGCTTCCTTCAGATATATATTCAGTAATTTTTTGATTTTTTCCATTTCAAAATTATCTGCCAGCATCTTAACCTGATTATAAAAATGGGTATAAGCTGCATCTAATCTTTTTAATTCTTCTCTTATAGCTCTCAAATTTCCTTCTTTAGCCAGAACATATATTTTTTTTATTATATCCTCAGATGGGATCAAAACAGTTTCTTCCCGGGAAGAAGGAAGAATTTCTTCTTCATAAATCCATTCCAGAGAAAGACATTTCCTTAATAGCTCCAGTAAATCTTTATAAAGAAAGGGTTTTACAAGATAATCATCAAATCCTGTTGTTTCAAAATCAAACTGTTCCAGTTTACCTGCCGATATGGCAATAATCTTTATTTCTTTCCGGGAATGATTTTCCCTTATTTTTGCGGTACATTCAAAACCATTCATCTCAGGCATTATAAGGTCCATAAAAATCAGGCCAGGCTTTAATTCGTCAAGTTTTTCCAGACACTTCAATCCATTTTCAGCTTCATTTACTTCAAATCCTATATTTTTTAACAGGTCAGCCAGCATCAAACGGTTTTCAATTTTATCATCTACAATTAATATTCTTCGTCTAAAGCCTTTATATCCTGTAATTATCTCTTCATAGTCTGATTGATATATCTCACAGGAAAGCACTTCATGCAGTTCCAGTTCGAACCAGAATCTGCTTCCTGTTCCATAAACGCTTTCTACTTTCAGGAGTCCGCCCATTACTTTTACAAAATGCTGGCTTATAGTGAGACCGAGACCTGTTCCTTCAGTTTTTTTGAGATGATCTGATAACTGTTTGAATGGTGAAAATATATCTTCCATATGTTTTTCTAATATACCGCTCCCTGTATCTTCAACAGAAAAGAGGATTTTTGTGTCATGTTTTTCTACTCTTAAAGCCACGTGACCCTGTTGAGTAAACTTAACGGCATTACTGAGAAGATTAATCAATACCTGACTCAATTTTTTTTCATCACCAAGAACAAAATCCGGTAAATTGCCGGGAATTTCAACAAGGAATGATATGTTTTTTTCTTTTGCCTTGACTCTGATCATCCCTTCAATAAAATTCAGTAAATTGGACAGATCAAAAGGATGTTTCTCCAGTTCGGTTTTTCCTGACTCTATTTTTGCGAGATCAAGTATGTCATTAATCAGCTCAAGTAAGTGTTTACCACTTTTTTCAATAATATTTATGCCTCTTTTATAATCTTCTGTTAATTCCTTACTTTTTCCGAATAACTGGGCATAACCCAGTATTGCATTCAGAGGGGTACGGAGTTCATGGCTCATACTGGCAAGGAACTCGCTTTTGGCAGTATTTGCCATTTCAGCGTCTTCTTTTGCCTTCTGCAGTTCCAGTGTTGTTTCAGTCAATTCTAATGTTCTTTCTTTTACCAGTTCTTCCAGATGGTCTCGATATCTTTTCACTTCATCTTCAGCCAGTTTTCTCTGTGCCTCTCCTGCCAGTCTGTCAAGACCGAAAGAAATACTCATGGCTACTTCTTTGAGAAGTGCTACTTCCTGTTCCTGAAAAACACCTGTTTCACTGGCATAAATGTTCAAAGCCCCGAAGACTGTTCCGCCGCTATAAAAAGGAAATACTGCAGATGAACGAATGCCTGCTCTTTCTGCAGACTGAAGGCAGCTTACAGGGCCGGCAAACAAATCATTACAGATATAGTGTTTTCCTTCTCTGATTGCTGTGCCCGTTGCTCCATTACCTTCCGGCCCTTCGTCATAAAAAATAGTAATATTACGAATATACTCCTGGTTCTGCCCTGCCATAGCCACAGGTATTACTGACCGGTTAATATCTTCCTTCTCACCAATCCATGCCAGATGGAAACCGCCGCGGTCCACTACTATCTGACAGATCTGTGCGAAAAGCTCTGTTCTGGAACAGACTCTGATAATCAACTGATTGACCTGACTTAAGACGTCATAGAGACGATTCAACCTGTGTATTTCTTCTTCATGTCTTCTGTGTTCCGTAATATCTATAATATTTCCAAAAACACGTAAGATCTTACCGGAAACACTTTCTACTCTGGCTGTAGTTCTGATCCATTTTTTTGTTCCTCTGGCACTCACAAATTTCAATTCCAGCTCATAAGGTTCCCCAAGTTCAACTGCTCCGTAAAAAGCCTGTTCAATAATCGCCTGGTCACAGGGAGCATAGAATTTTATATCCTGATCAATTTTATTGGGATCAAAATCCCTATCTACTTCGTAAATATGATAAACTTCACTTGTCCAGTACATCTTTTTATTTTCCACCTGATATTCCCATCCGCCGATTCCGGCGAGGTGCTGTGTCTCCTGTAATATAGATTCGCTTTTATGGAGAGCCTCTTCCGTTTTCTTGCGTTCTGTAATATCTTCAAATACTGTGGCGAATTGCCCTCTACCGGGTGAGAACACAGAAATATGAAAATGTTTGTTCATTGGCTCAAAGTAGGTTTCAAAATGCACAGGATGTCCTGTTTCCGCAACTTCTCTATAAATATTAAAATAAGGAGGACTTACTGTGCCGTAAAGGTCAGAAGCCTTTTTGCCTGCTACATCCTGTCTGAGAATACCTGTATGTGTAACATAAGCAGGATTAATATCAAGTATGATATAATCTGACGGTATTCCTTTTTCATCATATATAAGTTCATGTATGGCAACACCTTCGATCATTGCCTCAAATAAAGCAATGAACCTTTCTTTAGTCTCCCGTAAATCATCTTCAACTCTTTTACGGCGTAAAATCTCCAGAGCCATAAAAATAAGAAATAAAAATATAATGACAAATACAATGATTACAGTAATGACTTCAGATCTATATTTAACGAATATAGACTCAGGTCTATTTTTAATTATGCTTCCTTCAGGAAGATCCTTTTCGGAAATATTGAATCTCTTCATAACCTGATAATCAAACATATACTTATTCTGACTGTGAAGTATTACTGGTATGGATTTTATATCGGTTCCTTTAAGTATCTCTACAACAATATTTGCAGAAGCTTCTCCATGATGATAAGCGCTTACCACATTACCACCGAGCGCTCCAAGTCCTACGCGAATATCAGTGAGTACAAAACATGGCACAGAAGAACAGGAAGTCAGAAAAGATGTACTCTGTTCAACAGAATAGGTAATGCCATCTTTATCTCTGAAATAATGGGCAAGAAGAACTATTGTATCATCTTTCAAAGAGGAAAGTTTTTGCCCCATTTCTTCAAGGGTAAAATCTTCAAGGGACAGATACTGAAAAGTTACCGCTTTTGAAAAATACGGTTCAATACGTACCACTGCTGTTCTATGGAGTATGCCTGTGGTGGTATCATCAGTAACAACAAGGACATTTTTAGTTTTCGGCCGGAGGTTTAATGCGATGTCTATTGTGCCACGATAATCAGTATCTTCACTTGTCCCTGTAATATCTTTACGACCATCAAGCATAGTCTCGTCAAAATCATTGATGGAAACAAAAACAACTGGTACTCCAGGAAAAACTTCATCACGGTATTTTCTTAGAAATTCCAGTGCATCATTATCACAGGCCATAATAACATCAAAGTGAATATTCCTGTATCCTGTAAGCAACATATCTTTAAATTTAGAATAATATTCTTCGCTGAAAGGAATCCTTTTCATATCCATAAACCTGACAGAGACTTCAATATCCATTCCCGATGTTTTAAAAGTATCGTTAATTCCTGTGAGCATATTGTCCGTCCATATATACCCGGCATTAAAAGAACAGAGAATTAACACTCTTTTCATTTTAGTTGCATCTATATTATTTTTTAAAGGTATCACCGACTGTCTGCGTGAATTTGAAAAGGAAATAATATAAATAGTAAATAAAGATAGAATCAAAAGAAGTGCCAGAAAAGCAGAAAAAAATGGAGAAATTTTTATTTTACGAAACTGCAAAGTAATCCTCCCTTTTATTACTTTTTATCAGTACCCCCCAGAGGACGATATTTAATTTCATAACCTGGTACCGCACCAGGTAAATCAGAGTTGTAGTTCCGGGTTCCGGGTTTTGGATTTAATATTCTTAACCCGGCACCCATCACCATAATCTGAGACAGTTATTTAGCCGGCACCTTAACATTCCTCAAAAGAAGTAAAAGAGCAAGACCTGCAGTAATTATCACACCGGTACCTGTCATGAGTAAATTCCTGTTTGACCCTTTGCTGTCTGCAGGAA
>DAIOEN010000312.1:0-4939 GCA_036746235.1 Vulcanimicrobiota bacterium
TCATTGCTTAACATCTCTTTTACAGCACATTCTCTGTCAAGACGAATATCTTTGGCCTTATAAACACACCCCATACCACCCTCTTTTATAACATCTATTATTTCATAACGCCTCTGTATTATATAACCTTCATACATAAAACCTTCGTCAGACCATTCTATTAAAGGTTCACCACATTTACCGCAAAAGAGAGCTTCATTTATATTTTTAAATTTACAGCTATGACATGAAATTGCCATTTAGACACCTCTGAAATCGTTACGCCCAATCCGTGATGGGAGAGTTATTTATAAATCCATTATATATGAAATATTCCAGAAAACTTTCCCAAAATCCTTTTTTTCAGGATTTTTTCGTATTTTTTTTCTTACTTAACATTATACCACTTTTACTTAAATTATAGTCATTTCACTATTTACCGACACAAAAATTTTCAAATATTCTGGTCAATACATCATCTGTAACATTATCTCCTGTAATCTCTCCAAGAAAATCAAGAGATTTTTTTAAATCTATTGCAATAATATCGGAAGAAAATCCATTTTCCCAGGATTCCTTAAATTCCAGAAGAGACGTTTTACAGTTGTCCAGAGCTTTTCTGTGCCGTAAATTTGAAATAAATATACGTTCTTTATGAGCAACATGTCCTCTGGAAATAAAAGAAAGTATAGCTTTTTTTATCTTATTTACTCCTTCTTCTGATAGCAGTGAAGTCTCTACTGAATTAAAAGATAAAAATACTTCAGATATGTCAAGTTTTCCGGGTAAATCAATTTTATTAAAGACCAGAATCAACTGTTTTTTTGGTATATTATTAATAATTTCCAGATCTTCGTGGTGAAAATTCTGCGAAGTATCAATCAGGTAAAGGATAAGATCTGCTTTAGCCATAATCTCATATGTCTTATTTACCCCCATAGTCTCGACTATATCAATGGTTTTTCTTATACCTGCCGTGTCTATTATCTCTACCGGAAATCCTTCAAGATTTAAATATTCTTCTATTGTATCTCTTGTTGTACCCGGTATGTCGGTAACAATAGCACGATTTTCTCCCAGCAATCCATTCAGAAGGCTCGATTTCCCGGCATTTGGCCTTCCTACTATAGCCACCTTAATACCTTCCCTCAATATCTTGCCGTAATCAGCAGTATTTATAAGCTCTTCAATATCTGCTATTATATTACTGATTTTTTTATGAAGAGATGAAAAATCAACAGGTGAAATATCATCTTCAGGATAGTCAATATCTGCTTCTATATGAGCCAGTAAATCAGCAAGATTTTTATAAATATTCTTTATTTCTACTGACAGTTTTCCTTCCACCTGGTTCATAGCTACCTTCAGAGATGCATCTGTTCTGGCTCTGATAAGATCCATAACTGCTTCTGCCTGTGTAAGATCTATTCGTCCGTTAAGGAAAGCTCTCTTTGTAAATTCTCCCGGTTCTGCCAGTCTTGCCCCGGAGGTTAAAACAAGATTTAAAATTTTTTTCAAGATTATTATGCCGCTGTGTGAATTTATTTCTACTATATCTTCTCTCGTATAAGTTCCCGGAGCTCTCATGACAGATAAAAGAACTTCATCCACTTTTTCACCTGTGGAAGGTTCAACGATATAGCCGTAGTATAATCTATGGCTTTCAAATGAATTCAACGGAAGGCTGCATTTCCCGGGAGAAAATATGGCAGAAACTATTTTAACAGACATAGAACCGCTCAACCTGATAATACCAATACCGCCCTCTCCGGGAGGAGTAGAAATGGCAGCTATTGTATCATCTATAACTCCGTGTAACATAATACCTCCTTAAAACTAAAAAAGAGCCAATGCTCTTATCGGATCAAAATTATTATTGATGGCATGTGAAGAGTGACAGGTGATAATGCTCTTCACCCTTCACCCTTCACCCTTCACCACATTACTTTCTTGGCGACACAACAACCCTTCTTACAGGCTCATCTCCCTGGCTGTAAGTATTTACATATGGATTATCCTGAAGGACTGTATGAATAATTCTTCGCTCATATGGCAACATGGGCTCCAGAACTATATTTTTTCTTGCTTCATAGGCTTTTTTAGCCATTTTTTCAGCCAGTCCCTGAAGGGTTTTCTCTCTTCTTTCCCTGTATCCTTCACCATCTACTACTATTCTTATTCTCTCTTTTTTCTCTTTATTTCCTTTATTTGCTATGATATTAAGCAAAAGCTGAAGAGAATCAAGAGTTCTTCCATGACGGCCTATTAAAATTCCGAGACTATCTCCGCTGAGACAGAATCTGACTATATTATTTTCTTCTTTTTTATCGATTATCTTAACATCTAAATTCATACAAATAAGAATATCTGATAAAACCTTTTCAGCAACTGAAGAGGGGTTACTTTTAACAACTACTCTAACTCTGGCCTGTTTTGCACCAAGTCCGAAAATTCCCCTGCTTCCTTCATCAATAATCTGTATATCTACTTCATCTTCAGTTACACCTAATTCCGAAATAGCTTTTTCAGTTGCTTCTTCAACAGTTTTTCCTGTTTGTTCTACTTCTCTCATTCCTATTGACCCGGCTTTAAATACTGTATTTACAATCGTAACGCGTGACTCGTGACGTGAGGACAACAACCATAATCTGGCAGAGTTATTTCCTTACAGTCCCTTTCTGATTGATAAAAGGTATCTCTCAAATATACGAATATTTACTTAAACCGGGTACACCCTCCTTTACAAATAATCTCTGTTTCAGGTGAACATTGTATTAACTAATGGGAAGATTATCTATGAATAATTCATAAATTATTTAGATAAACTGCCTCTACATAATTTATCTAAAACTTTATTTTTGACTGGGATTTTCGGGATTAAAGAATTACCGGGATTAGAAATTTCGAGTAAAGTAATTCTATTTATCATCCTGATAATCCCATAAATCCTATAAATCCTGGTCAAAAGTAACTACTTTCTCCGCTTCTTCTTTTTAACTGTATTTTCTAAAATCGCTGTTTTCTTACTTTCTTTATTAATTTCTTCACTGGTTTCTTCCTTATCTTCTGCAACATCTTCAACACTGATACCAGTAGCTTCATCTTCTTTTGCAACTAAATTCATTATGATATATTGCTGCACAATACTTAAAAGGTTGAATACAAGCCAGTAAAGTATAAGTGCAGACTGAAATTTATACATGATAAAGGTAATAAATACTGACATAAATATAGCTGTAGATTTTTGAGCTCCAAACCCTGTCTGTGGTGTGGAACTCATAGTTATCATCTGTGACAGGTACATACTCAATCCGTAAATTATTACTAAAGGGAGATCCGGTGTGGCAAGACTGTTTCCAAATAAAGGGATAACCTCACCCATAAAGGTAAATTTCGGTACCTGTTCCGGTGGCATACAACCAATCCATAAAAATTTCGCGTTTGCAAATTCAGCTTTAAAATGGTCAATAGTTTTGTATAAAGCATATATAATCGGCATCTGAATTAGTAGAGGGAGACAGCCTCCTAAAGGATTGACTTTATGAGTTTTCCAGAGTTCCATCATCTTCTGGTTCAATTTTTCCGGCTCGTTTTTATACTTCTCCCGCAGCTTAGTCATTTCCGGCTGAATCTTCTGCATATCTTTCATCGATTTGTACTGCTGATTGGTAAAGTAAAGTAAAGATAATTTTATAGCAACCGTAAAAAGTATTATGGAATAGGCATAATTTCCTGTAATCTGATAGAAAAATTTGAGAATATCTCCTAAAAAAATACTGATACTATCTAACAATAGCTTTTCTGGTTAATCAAATATGAAAACCAGTATCCCCCTTTTTAAAAAAATTTCTTTCAGAGTCTATAATAAACTCTATTCAACAGGATCATGTCCTCCTCTGCAGAAAGGATTACATCTCAATATCCGCCATGTAGCTTTCAACCCTCCTTTAATTATACCATACTTTTCCAGAGATTGAACAGCATACTCGGAACAACTGGGATGAAATCTACAGACAGGCGGCATATAACAAGAAATATACTTCTGATAAAACCTTATAAATTTTATCAGAATCAGCTTTAGCATTTGTACAGTCCACTCTTCTTAAAAAGTTCTGCAAAACATTTCAGAATATCATTTAAACTGGATCTTAATACTGCTTTTCTGGCAACAAAAATTATATCATATCCATCAGTCAAATGTTCAATATAATAACGATAGGCTTCTCTAAAAAGTCTTTTTATTTTATTTCTTACGACAGCTTTACCCAGTTTTCTGGTTACAGAATAACCTGTTCTATTATAGTCCAGATTATTGGGGTATATATATATAACTGCTAAATTACTTGAAAAAGAAGTGCCATCCGTATAAGCTCTTTTAAAATTCTTATTAGAAGTTAAAGAAACACTTTTTTTCCTAAATAATACCTCCTTTCATGAGAAATCACCAGACATGCCGAATAGTTTTTATAAAAAATAATTAATTATCAAAATCTATCAGTCAAATTCTTTCTCTAAATAAAATTAACGCTTCTTTAAAATAACTTATACATCATCTCATCGTCACGATTTACATGTTACGAATCAATAATTTTCTTTATAAGCTATAATACTCAGTATTACTAAATGCGGCACCGGTCAATCTGTAAGTTTGTTTCCTCCCGTCACGCATTACGCGTTACCCGTTACGATTATAACCGGTGGAGTGTTTACCGTTCTCACCACTCATTTAGACGGTCAGGCTTTTTCTGCCTTTACGTCTCCTGGCCTGTAACACTCTACGGCCTCCATTGGATTTCATCCTCGAAAGAAATCCATGGGTTCTTTTCCTTGGTACATTTTTGGGTTGATAAGTTCTTTTCAATCTACTCACCTCTTCAGAAATTTCTCAATTTCTGCTGCCCGAGTTCAGCAATATTAATTCCCTCATTTTAACAAAGATAAAAATACTTGTCAATCATGA
>DAIOEN010000312.1:5039-6464 GCA_036746235.1 Vulcanimicrobiota bacterium
AACGGGGGCTAACTATTATTTTTATAAATTAATTCTATAGCACCAGAATAAATCTGGCGGTGATAATTTTATGGTAAATATTATTGATAATTCGAATTTCAATGAAATCTGGCAGGAAGCACTTCCTGTACTGGAAAAAGAACTTGGCACGGCGACATTTGAAGCATGTCTGAAGAGTTCCAGACCGGAATTTTTTGATAAGAACAATCTAAAAATCAGTGTGGCAAATACATTTGCCAGGAACTGGCTGGAACAGAGGGAAATAAAAAAATTAATTGAGACAACCCTGGCATCCCTGAGCGGACAAAAAATAAGCATATCCTTTACAATTGACTCTGATGCCGTTCCTCAAAAACCTCAACAGAAACTCATTATAGAAAAGAATTATCCTGCAGCAGGTCAGGCAAAAAAAACGTTAATCCATAACAATAACTTAAATCCCAAATATACCTTTGCAACTTTTGTAGTAGGAAACAATAATTCCCTTGCCCATGCTGCATGCCTTGCAGTGTCAGAAGCTCCTGCAAAGGTTTACAATCCTCTTTTTATATACGGAGGAGTCGGACTGGGGAAAACCCATCTCATGCATGCAGTAGGCCATCAGGCAATTACATTAAGACCGGAGTTAAATGTAACTTACATATCAACAGAGACATTTACAAATGAAATGATTGAAGCCATACAGAGCGGTAAGACGAAGAATTTCAGAAACAGATACAGAACAGTAGATATATTACTTATAGACGATATACAGTTTCTCATAAGTAAAGAAGGTATTCAGGAAGAATTTTTCCATACATTCAACGATCTTCACAGTGCGAACAAACAGATAATTATTACAAGCGACAGACCTCCAAAGGAAATACCAACCCTTCAGGACAGATTAAAATCCAGATTCGAATGGGGACTCATTGCAGATATTCAGGCACCTAATTTAGAAACGAGGCAGGCTATTTTAAGAAGGAAAGCAGAACTGGAGAATATACATATACCAAACAATGTAATTGAATATATAGCAGAAATAATAAGCTCAAATATAAGAGAACTGGAAGGAGTACTGGTAAGAATAATGGCCTATGCTTCTCTGAAAAAAGCTAAAATAGATCTTCCTCTGGCAAAAGAGGCAATAGGTTCTCTCATTACAAGCACAGACAGTGATACAATAACAGTACCTATCATATTGCAAAAAACTGCCGATTATTTTGCTGTGCCGCTGGAAGACTTATCTTCAGGAAAAAGGGATGCAAAATTAGCAAGAGCAAGACAGATTGCAATGTTTCTTGCCAGAGAATTGACAAAGACCTCTTTCCCGGAAATAGGAAAACATTTCGGAGGCAAAGACCATACAACAGTACTTCATGCCTATAATAAAATAAAAGAAGACAGTGATCCTGCAATAAAAGCTCATATAAACAATATAAAAAA
>DAIOEN010000313.1:0-6464 GCA_036746235.1 Vulcanimicrobiota bacterium
AAAACCTCACAATATCAGATTCTTATTACGTGCCTTTTGAACCATTACAAATACAGGCATAAGAGCAAACTGGCATATTATACCCGGTAAAGAAGCTATAAGAACACCTGTCAATAAATATCCCATAGAAACCTTTATGCCGAATAAAGGTAATATAAGAAAATATATAATACCATAGGCCAGTCTGGAACATACCATTGAGAGCAGTACAGTCAGATATATATTTAACCTTTTAACAAAATATCCTGCCGTACATCCATATACACCGAGTTCAAATATCATGGCTATAACAAAAGGGAAAGGCGGCATACCCGTTAAAAGAGAACTTAACATGGGAGCCAGCGTACCTGCTATAAGCCCGGAAACACTGCCTGTTGAAAGTCCTGCCATAAGTACAGGTATATGCATTGGTAAAAAAGTTTTTCCCAGGCCGATAACATGAAAAAAAGAAGGTAACAGTATGGCCAGAGCTATAAATAAACCTGTAAGAACAATCTGTCTGGTATTCATTATACCTTTTCTTCAACTGCCTCGACTGCAAGCGTATTTTCCTGAGATCCTGATAAAAATCCTGTCCATTTTACAAGAGAATCAATTATTATAATACAGAGAGCTATTATCATTATAACAGTAAGGAAAATATTCAGATAACTGTGTATAGGAAGAAAATTATCCCTTATACTGAGATAACCTGCAGATATTGTAGTGATACACATAAATATCATAGGCACGAGTGTTATAGCCATATATCTGGCTTTTCCAATTTTTATTATTATAGTCGTTCCTATACAGAGTGCTATGGCAGAAAGTAATTGATTTGCAATACCGAACATAGGCCATATAGTTGATATATTACCTGTATAAATAAAATACCCCCAGCTCAATACAACCAGAGCACTGCATATTATAGTTCCCGGCATCCAGTCGGTTTTACTGAAAGGACTATAGATTTTACCGAAAGCTTCCTGAAAGAGGAACCTTGCAACTCTTGTACCGGTATCTATTGTAGTCAGAATAAAGAGAGCTTCAAACATAATGGCAAAATGATACCAGTAACTCATAAAGCCGTAGAGGCCCGGAATTGCCGAAAAAATCTGTGCCATACCGACTGCCAGAGATACTGCTCCTCCCGGCCTTCCTGCAATATTTTCTCCTACTTCTGCCGACAACTGGTTGAGATGAACAGGCGTAAGTCCGAGAGTGGCAAATTTTTCAGGAGAAACATTTATGGCAAAATAATCTGCAGGTACAAGGGCACATGCAGCAATAAGAGCGGTAAGAGAAACAAAAGCCTCTGCAATCATTGCTCCGTAACCTATGAAGAGGGCATCTGATTCTTTACCTATCATCTTAGGTGTTGTTCCGCTTCCTATAAGGGAATGGAAACCTGATATGGCACCACAGGCTATTGTTATACAGACGAATGGAAATACATGACCGGAAATTATGGGCCCTCCGCCGTGTATATACTGTGTCACAGCCGGTATTTTCAGATCAGGGTGAACTATTATGATACCGATAGTAAGAAAAGCTATAGTGCCGAGTTTCATATAGGTGCTCAGATAATCTCTGGGACAGAGAAGCATCCATACAGGTAAAACGGAAGCTATAAATCCGTATAATACTATGGCAAGAGTCACACCGTTTTTATCCATAGTAAATATAGCTTTCAACGGGCTTTCCGGGACATATTTGCCGAATATGACAGCCAGAAGAAGACATGTAACACCTATTACAGTGGCTTCCTTTATTTTACCTTTTCTGAAACGATACATATAAAGGCCCATAAATAAAGCTATAGGAACTGAACAGCCAATAGTAAATACCCCCCATGAACTTTCCTTCAGGGAATTGACTACTGCAAGACCAAGGCCTGCAAGGGCAATCACAATAATAAATATAACGGCAACAGCAGTAGTAATACCTGACACTGCTCCAACTTCTTCACGTGCTATCTCCGCCAGAGATTTGCCTTTATGTCTTATAGAGGCAACTAAAACAACCAGATCATGTACTGCTCCTGCCAGAACGGAACCGATAAGTATCCACAGTAAGCCGGGAAGATAGCCGAATTGAGCTGCCAGAACGGGCCCGATAAGAGGCCCGGCGCCTGCTATGGCAGCAAAATGATGGCCGAAAAGAACCCATTTGTTAGTGGGGAAATAATTCTGACCGTCATTAAGAAGATGGGAAGGTGTACGTCTTCTATCGTTCAGTACCAACACTTTTGCTGCTATAAAACTCCCATAAAATCTGTAGGCAAGAACAAAGATACATAAAGAACCGATAATTACAGGCAAAGCGTTCATAATGTTTACAGACTCCTAATTTACAAAATACACTAAAATACTATACTTTTGCACTTTTTTATAATTTCCTTGTTTTTACTGACTTTATAGTTAAAAAAGTATAGTAAAATAATATCATGAGAAAATCTTCCTGGAAATAAATTTTATAATCTCTCCGAATATCATTACTGTAAAGGCAAAGGACACTACTATAGCCCACTGATATGTATCAAGGGGCTTTGTCTCAAAGGGTTCATGGAAAAGATGATAATAGAGAACTATAAAGGTAAGACCCATTGCCACACCTGCACTTACAATCAGCCACTTATTGCCTGTGAGACCTGTGCTGAAAATAGATTCATTTAAGGATCTGCAATTAAAACCATTGAAAAGACGGGCTACTATTAAAGTAACAAAAAACATTGTTTTGGCCAGATCATCATCTACCACGGGAGAGACTATGGCGTAACGATAAACGCCGATAGTGGCCAGAGACATCCATAATCCTACTGTTCCTATATAAAGGAGAGATCTCTTGTTTAAAATCCCTTCTTTCAGATTTCTGGGAGGCCTCTCCATAATTCCATGTTCCGGAGGTTCTACTCCCAGAGCAATAGCCATAAGACCATCCATAATAAAGTTGATAAATAAAATCTGCACTGCCACAAGAGGAAAATCCCTGAACAGGAGAATAGAGATTATCATGGCAAATACTGTTCCCATGTTCCCGCTGAGTAAAAAAACCAGGTATTTTCTTATATTTTCAAAGATACTTCTACCTTCTTCCACGGCAGAAACAATAGAAGCAAAATTATCATCTGTAAGGATCATATCGGATGCTTCCTTGCTTACATCTGTACCTGTAATACCCATTGCAACACCTATATCTGCTTTTTTCAGAGCAGGTGCATCGTTGACTCCGTCTCCCGTCATGGCAACAACATGTCCTTTATTCATAAAAGCATTTACAAGACGAAGTTTATGGGAAGGAGAAATTCTGGCATAAACCTGTGTATCTTCAACTGTTTTATCAAATTCTTCATCTGAAAGTTTATCAAGTTCTATACCTGTAAGTGCTTTATCATTTTTCATAAGTCCCAGTTCTTTTGCAACTGCCACAGCAGTAATTTTATGATCTCCTGTAATCATTACAGGTTTAATACCTGCATGTTCACAGACCTTTATAGCCTCTTTCACTTCAGGTCTGGGAGGATCTAACATTCCCACAAGTCCTGCAAATACCATATCTTTCTGTGCACTTTCGAGGTTATCTTCAGAGGAAATCTTCTTAAAGGAAAGAGCAAGAACTCTCAGGGCATCTTCACCGAAATTTCTGCCTGTATTTAAAATCTCTTTTCTGTCATTTTCCTTCAAAGCTACTATCTGCCCATTCTGATACATAGAATTACAGCTATCTATAATAATCTCAGGTGCACCTTTAGTATAAGCGTATTCACCGTCAGAAAATCTGTGGGCTGTTGTCATACGTTTTGTTTCCGATGAAAAAGGTATTTCCCTTGTTCGAGGAATCTCTTTTCTTATTTCTTCATGATTTATACCTGCCTTATGGGCTATTACAACAAGGGCACCTTCAGTAGGATCACCTATTATTTTCCATTCCCCTTCTTCCTGTTTCAAGTGTGTATCATTACACAGAACACCTATTTCAATAAGTTTTTTCAGATCCTCATCAGGAGTAATCTTTTTTTCCTCTATGGAAAAATCTCCTGACGGATTATATCCTGCTCCTGTCACAGTTATTACCTGCCCGGAGCAATAAATCTTCCTCACAGTCATGGCATCCTGTGTAAGAGTACCTGTTTTATCACTGCATATAACTGTAGTGGCGCCCAGTGTTTCAACTGAAGGAAGGGATCTTATAAGAGCCCTCCTTTTTACAAGTCTTCTTACACCCAGTGCAAGGCTTATGGTAACAACTGCAGGAAGTGCTTCAGGAATAACGGCCACAGCAAGAGCAACTCCCCATATGAACATTTTCTGTATCTCTTTTCCCATGATAACACCAAAAGCAGCAATAATGGCGGCAAGAATTAAAGAAAATATACCAAGCTGTTTTCCGAGTTGATCCAGATTATTTTGAAGAGGAGTTTTTCTTGACTGAGTATTTTGAAGAAGTCCTGCAATCCTGCCAAACTCGGTATTCATGCCTGTCGCAACCACAAGGGCTTTACCTCTTCCGTAAGTGGCGCTTGTACCTGTATAAACCATATTTTTCCTGTCTCCCAGGGATGTCTCTTTATTTTCCACAGGCTCAATAGATTTTGCTACGGCAGAGGATTCTCCCGTAAGAGGCGCTTCATTTATTTTAAGATTTGTTGCCTCTACAAGCCTTGCATCTGCCGGTATCATATCACCTGTTTTAATCAAACATATATCTCCCGGCACAATCTCTCTTGAAGGTATAACCTGTTCTTCTCCTCCTCTTATTACAGTGGCATTAGGAGCCGCCATTTTCCTGAGTTTTTCAATAGCTTTTCCTGCCTGATATTCCTGAATAAATCCCATAAGACCTGCAAGAATTACTATTATGATAATAGTAAGCGCCTCAACCCAGTCACCTTTAATACCGGAGATAATAGCTGCCACTGCAAGCACAATAATTAAAAAATCCTTGAACTGTTCAAGAAGCAACATAAGGATGGATTCCTTCTTTTTTTCCTCCAGTTCATTTGCTCCGAATTCATTAAGACGATCTTTTGCTTCTTTTTCAGAAAGACCGTTTATATCAGTTTTAAAATAAGACAAAACCTGTTCAACTGTTTCGCTGTGCCAGTTTTCTTTTAATAATTTTATTTCATTCATAGAATCAGTCTCCTTCTTATGTATAATTCATTATATTCTCAAGTCTCAGGTTATGAAATACACTATAATCCTGTTACACATATAGACAAATTTATCTATAAATAAAATTTGACAGATTAAAGGATTTACCTTTAATTTTTAGAATTTTTCATTTATGAAAGTATACTGTAACAAAGTCATAACCACTATTTTATTAATAATTTTTCTATCTTTTCCATGTACTTCGTCAGAAGAAAATTCCGACGAGAATATTTCACCTCCTGACAGTTACAGATGGACGACTTACACGACAGCACATTTTGTTCTATATTATATTCCCATAGAAGAAGACGAGTTTCATGGTGCCTGTGACGAAGAGATTATTGCCGGAGGAAAATATCTGGAAGAAAGTTATTATGATGCAATAAACCTGGGGTTTCCTTTAGATGATCGTTATCTTAAAAGACATGATCTTGAACCTTCTATAGTCCCAATAGATGGTCAGGTTTATAAACATAAAATTCATGTTTATTTATTCAATTTTGACAGAGAATATGTATATGCCTATACAGTTTCCATAGGAGATCCGCAAAAGAAAGGGGAAAGAATGGGTTCTTATATTTATGTGAACACTGTTCCCTGTTCTTATATGTGCAGGAATTCCCATATGTATCTGTCTCTCTTGAAAAGCACTTTAAAACATGAATATTTTCATGTAATTCAAAATTCCTGTTATGATGTTCTTGAAGATCTCTGGTGGTCAGAAGCTACTGCCGAATGGTTTGCCATAAGAAAAGACCCGGCATTAATAAGGGAAAAACTTACCAGATTACTTTCTGCACCGGATAAATCCCTTGATGACAAGGAAGATATTGACAGACCATACGATTCTTCCATATTCCCCCTTTATCTCGAAGAAATAGATAAAAAACTGATTGAAGACATATGGGAAAATTGTATAATATCACAATCTTTTGAAGCAATAGATAAAGTTTTATCGGACAGAGGGGGACTGAAAAAGGTTTTTGAAGAATTTGCTCTGGAACATGTGACACAAAAGATGCCGTATTATCATATGAGAGGGAAAACCGATATAGAAGTAAAAACGGTAAAAATTTCAGAGAAAAAAAATATTATAAAAGGAAAACTTCCTCATCTATCAGCCAGATATTATAAATTTACCGATAGAGACACTTTTAAAATTACAGGCATAGAAGGGATAAACAGAAAAAACGGAGGAGTTTATCTGATTCAAAAACAAAAAAATAACGATTTTAAAATAATTAATATATTAAATTCCCGTATAAATGGTATAAACGTTTCAGGGAAAAACTCATCAGAATTATTTCTGGTAGTTATAAATTCCGGTGTAAA
>DAIOEN010000314.1:0-6394 GCA_036746235.1 Vulcanimicrobiota bacterium
TTATCATCAACTTTCTTATCATCAACTTTCTTATCATCAACTTTCTTATCATCAACTTTCTTATCATCAATCTTCCTGTCGTCAGTGTGTTTATCTTCTGTTTTCAGGTGTTTATCATCTGCCATGAATTCTTCACCTTTTGCACCGGTCTTTTCTGTAGATATTTTTTCACCTGCACCGGGAGCAGACTTTTCCTCGGCAATACCTTTCTGTTCAGGCTTTGCAGCGGAAATTGTTTCATGAGAAGCAGCCGGTGTTTCTGGTGTTCTGGCTTTATCCATCTGTTCTGCAGGTTTCGAAGAAACTTCTGCAGCGCCGGCAGGAGCTTTTTCCTGTCCTGCTGCCATAGTTCGTCCAGCCTGACCAGGTTCAATCGCAGGTGCTGCTGCAGTTCCGGCAGGAGTTTTTTCCTGTGCTCCTGCTGCCATAGTTCGGCCGGTCTGAGCAGGTTCAATTGCAGGTGCTGCTGCAGGTTCGGCAGTGGTTCCTCCGGCAGGTGCTGTTACTCCGCCTGCCTGTCCGGCTGCTACGCCGCCTGCCATGTCTCCTCCATTACCTCCTTTAGTACCTGTATCTCCTCCTATAGCTTCTACCAGACTCTGATGGCCATCCCATCCCTGATTACCGTCATCTCCGCCTCCGCCATCGCCTGGTCCGGCACCTCCACCGGCAGATGTGACTGTATCAGGCCTGAAACCTTCTGCAATTTCCGGAGGTTGAGATTTTCTCTGATCCCTCTGTATTTCCTGTGATGCCTGCTGCCCCTGTGCCTGCTGCGCCTGTTTTGCCATCTGTCCCTGTCCCACAGGCTGTTGCATACCCTGCTGTGGCCCCATACCGGCCATCTGCTGTTCCTGTCCTGCCCCAATACCTCCGGCACCTTTCTTTTCTCCGTCCATTTCTTTAATACGTTTATCTACGGCATTCAAATGATTATTGTTATCCTGTGCTGCTTTACCCAGGTCTTTCATGACATCCTGAATCTGATCCATCCTCTGCAAACCTTTGTCCAGATTATCCTGATTTAACTGGGACAGATTTTGATTTAACTCTTTCTGCATTCCTGCCTGTTCTTTTTTCTGCCCCATCTGCTGTGCCATTTGCTGAAGCATCTGGGCAATCTGCTTCATTACCTGTGCAATCTGCTGCAACATCTGTGCAATCTGTTGCATCATCTGTGCCACTGCACGAAGAGCAGCAGCAAGAGGTGGCCCCACATAAGGAATACCCTGGACAGCATCTGCCGTTGTATTCAGCCCCTGTGCAACCTGTTGAAGCATCTGTGAAACTTTATCAAGTGCTTCTCCTACCTTATTTAAACTCTCTGAAGCCTTTGTCAGATCCTGTTCTTTTTTGGCAAAATCCTGTTCCTGTTTACCGAAATTTTGGGCAAGGTTATCATGTTTCTTTACATTATTCTCAAATTTTTGATTATTCTGCATCTGTTCCCTGCCATCTTTAAAGGCCTGTTTTCTGGCATCACCGATTCTGCTGTCTTCACCATCGAATTGATCCCTTTTTCCATATAAGGTATCCAGGCTTTTTATATCACCGTAATTGGCATCTCCTGTAGCCACACCTGCATTATTATATGATGAAGCATAGGTAGCATCGACAGGCATCATATCATTTCCCTGTCCGAAACGTGCTTTACCCTTAGGATCCAGTGGAGATGCCACTGCCTTTGCTCCTGCCCCTGTAAGAGCTGTCCCCCCTGTCTGTGCATCCTTTGCATAAGGATTACTGGTAAAAACATCCTGCGCACCGGCAGTTGAACCGGTTGCTTCTCCCATCTGAGTATTGGTGTTCTGTCTTTCCTCTTTTAATTTCGGAATATGAGGCTTAATTTTGTCTCCACCCTTTTTATTCTGCATGGATTCTGCTTTCGCTATACCTCCTGCAAAAGCAGTATCAGCCTTCATGGAGCTCATACCCATTGTGGGTGTCATAGATTCCATGCTGAAATTGCCGATACCACCTAACATAATAGTCCCCACCTTTCTAATTTTTTTAGAGAGTGCTATAAATCCCTAAAGCATAGAACCAAGGCCATCTTTCAGGAAATCAAAACCTTCTTCGTCATGATGGTCTGTGGTCTGGTTCTCTTTAACCCATTCTGTTTTTGCAGTCTTCATAACATCTCTCAGGCATTCTTTCATCTCATCGATAAGGGAAATAGTTTCCGGTAATAACTCATATTCTCTTTTATCAGTATATTCAGAAATATTAAGAGTAATTTTTTGTAAATAAGTCACTGCTTCTGTCAGTTTTTTTGGTAAAGGCTCTACCTGTTTATAGATATACAACTGACCTTTCAGTGATTCATTTATAAATTCGAGATTATTCAGTCCTGTTTCCATTAATCTCAGGGCTCTCTCAAGGTCTTTTCTCCCCTGACCTGTTTCTATATCGGAAAGACCTGCTATAGATTTCAGAGATTCTCCTGTAAGAAAAATCCCTTCATTAATGCAATCCTGTGCAGTCTGAAAACGGGATGTAAATTTCTCTACAATCTCTCCCGATCGCTCCTGTGGAGCTTCTTCTCCTATATTTGCCAGTTTCTCTACCAGATCATCTACATTTGAAAAATTATCTTCCATATCTTTATGAGTTTCATCTATTAAATCTCTGGCAACATTAATGAAATCTTTAAATCTTTCTTCTATTTTCTCCTGAGTAGTTCCGTAACTGACAAGATTATCTGACATTTCTTTAAGTAATCTTACGGGATATTGATATTTACTTCTTACATTCTCCTGTATCTGTTCACCACATCGGGAACAAAAGAATTTACCGTCTCTATTTTCCTGATTACACTTTTTACAAATAATAGGCACTGTTAAAAAAAACCTCCTTTTACTGAGTTAACCATTACAATATGCTCCCTTGACGCATAACGCGTGACGGGAGGAAAACGTTTATTACATGCTTATACTCAGGTCAGTATTTTTTTTCCCATGTTATCTTTAGGTTCAATTCTCATCCATACAAGTTCCCTTTTTGTATCCTCTGCAAAAAAGGGATAATCACATACTATTTCATAACCAAGCTTTATCAGGACATTATTATGTTCTTTTAGAAATCTGCTGGTTTCAGGAGTTGCAAGTGTTTCTATGGCAAAATTACCGAGCTTTTTCCTGGCAAGTTCCTGTACAAAAGCTTTTATTAATGAAAAAAGATTATCTTTATATTCCGGTGCTATAGCCAGATCATCTACTTCTATGACCGGTTCGTCACTGTTTTCCTGATATGATGAGCCAAGATGGGCTGCCAGATAAGCAACAAAAACTGATTTATCCGTTAATCCCCAGGAGAAATTACAGTTGCTCTTTTCCATCTGTTGAAAATTTCTGTTCCACGCAGAAGGGGAAAAACGAAGTTCAGGAGGATGTACCCTGTTTTCTAACTGTATTATCTGGCTTATATGTTGCCTGGTAAGTTTTACAGTTTGCAAATTTATCACTCTCTTCCAAAATAAATCATTGAATTTATTATGATATTTTTATTAAGAGGTATTATAATATACCGACAAAATCTAAAAAAGTAAAGAGGGATAGATTTTAAAATGGCTATTACATTTTAAAAGGTAAATAATTTTGCCAATAAATGTTACAGATGATATAATAAGATAATATCTTAAAGAAAGGCTGATAATATGGTAAATAAAGTTAAAGAATATATAAGAGACATTACTAATATTACAAATGGCGGTCATGGGAACAATAAATATTCTGAAGAAATGAATAATTATAATAAATATACGGAACATGTCAGAGAAAATTATCAGAAGGGATTAACATTTATAGAAAAAGAAATGCCTCTTCTGAAAGGAAAATATATGGAAGCTCTCTTCGGGAGAGCATCTGAAGGAACAGGTTATAAAGGAGAAAAACCGGCTGAAATCAAGAAAAAGATCGAAGATTACCAGAAGCTGTTAAGACCTGAATGTGCAAAGGTTTTACTGGGAAGTCTCGAAGCTACAAAAGAATTTATGAAATATCTATTTTATCAGGAAGATGTGACCTTTGATTTTACAAATTTCGAAGGAAGGCCATCACTTAAAGCCGAGTGGGGACAGGCTTACTGTAATGAAGCTTCATGCCTTAAAAGGGTTAAACTCTTATTACGTGATTTTACAGATGATAACACCAGAGTTTTATTTCTCGGAGATGATGACCTTACCAGCCTGGTTTTAAAATCTCTGAGTAATTTTGAAGTCCATGTAATTGATATAGATGACGAACTGCTGCAGTTCATAAAGAAAAAAAATCCGGCCATTCATACCAGAACGATAGATCTTAACAAAAAAATTCCGGAAGATATGGCAGGTTATTTTGATGCAATATCTTTACATCCTTATTTAAACCTGGACGGTATAAAAATGTTCCTCAAAGGTGCTGTAGATTGTCTCCAAAAACATAAAAACAGCCGGATATATATGACATCATGGCCTCTTGCCCTGACAGATAACGAATATGTAATATTACAGAGAACAATTATTGACTCTCAATTAATATTTCGTGAAATTATAACAAATTTCGACTGTTACGATCTTTCAGACTGGTACAGTGATATGAATAATACGTTAAACATTGCGGATATAGGTGAGCTCATGGGTGAACCTCTTGTAAAAAAACTGGCCAATCTTCCGGCAATAACACCTGCAATGTATATTCTCTCACCGGCTCTGTATGAGTGAGTAGTGATAGGTATAAGAAAGAGAAATATTTTGAAAAAAGAATTTTATACGGAAGAAAGGCCCTTCACAGATTCTATATATATAAATACACTTATAAAACTGTCATATACAGATTCTATATATATAAATACACTTATAAAACTGTCATATGATGTAATAGAAAATAAAAAAAGTGTCATAGAATTAAAAGAATTATGTAAAATTCTGGAATGTCTGTACAGGAAATTAACGATCCTCCATAAAAATCTCTTTCAAAAAAATTCTGAAGAACCGGTAAAAGAACTTTTAGAGAAATTCCATAAAATAACCGGAGAAATAAGTAAATATACAGAACACAGAAACAATGAAATTTTAATGAACCATATAGAGAATATAATAGCTATTACAGACAGCTTATTCGAGTCTTTCAAAAAAGAAAAAGAAGAACCATTACCGGTATATTCAAAATCACCTTTACTCAATGAGCTTATAATTTCTTCAAGAGAAATAACAGAGGAAATTTCTTCAGAAAAAGGAGAAAATGTAAACTCCATCAGGGAAATTGATCGGGAAAAAAGTCTGGAAGAAAAGATAAATTTTCTCATAGACTTTACAGAGGCAACAGAAAGACAGATATATTCACTGGATTGCGATACTGTAACACTTATAAAGGAGTACCATGTAATTAAAAAAAATCTATCTCTCTTCAAAGAAGGTCTTCAGGAAACAGATCTTTACTTTCAGGACAGACAAAAACACCATATAGAGAGAGGTATAAACATGGCATCAGAAGCTGTAGATGAACTTTTTTCTTCTCTGGCTCTGTTATATGAAGCCTCTGATATTATAACAAAAATAATATGCCTGAAATGCGGTCATAAAAACAGCATGCACGGATCGTATTGTGCCCTGTGCCACACATTATTGCCCGGAAGATTACCATCAGACGAAAAGTATGAAATAAAAAATTTCGAGTATATAATCACTGATAATTTTAATAAACTTCTTGAAGGTGCCGGACAGATAGAAAATGGAGAAATAAGTGACAGGGAATTTACAGACATACTGGATTTTATGGATGAGAAACTGACCGGTGCCAGATTTAAATTTAATTTAATAGAAAATGAAACTATAATGGTCGGTGATATGTTTTTATATGTTGAAGAATATCTGAAAAATATAGAAAACGGCATAAAACAAATGAGACTCTATAAGGAAAAACCTGAATATCTTGATAAAGGATTGACTGTAATATTTGAATCTTCTAAAATTCTCAATGAGATACAATTACTTGCTGTTGAAGCAGAAAGAGAAATAACAGGAAGAAAGGGAAAGATTTCTCATATTTAAAAGGAGGAAATCATTTCTGTTATTAGAATTTTATATGAGAATCGTGAATGGTGAAGGGTGAAGAGTGAAGGGTGAAAAGTGAAGAGTCGTGAGTTGTGAAGGGTGAAAAGTGAAGAGTCATGTATTGTCCCGAATGTTATAGTGAAATGCCAGATGATAATATTATATGTGAACATTGTGGCTGTCCTTCGGAAAGTAAAACTATAAAAGAGAAAAAAGTCCTGAAGGAGAGATATGAAATCATTTCCTCTCTTGCTACGGGAGGAATGGGTGAAATATATATGGCCTATGATTTGCGGTTAAAAAGGCCATGTGTTGTCAAGGGACATTACAAAAAAGGTCTTGAAAAATTACCTCACAATATAA
>DAIOEN010000315.1:0-4157 GCA_036746235.1 Vulcanimicrobiota bacterium
TACATAACAGAATTACTTGTCGTATCAATACAGACAATCTCTCCTCCTGTCTGTGTGCCGAGTGTTGCATAGGCTCTCGTACCATTTCTGAGTGTTCCTATACCCCAGGGCTGCCCTATGCCTCCGTCTTTCATCCTTCCGAGAGGAATATTTTTCAGGAATGCCATAGAACCGCCGGCACAATCTATGACTGCCACTGCCGGTTCTCCTGCTGCAAGGGCACAGAAGAGTCTCGCGCCGGAATTTCCTACTGCTATGTCATTGACCATATACTGACCCATGGCAAGCTGGCCTATGACGGCATTATTCGCATTTGTATTCATAGCAGTTATATTATTTGCACTGTCTGCAATATAAAGTATACCGTTATCACTGACATCCATATAGAGAGGGAGAACGCCGGGGTTCCACTCTATAATACTGGAAGGTTTTCTGGAGCCTGAATTCACTATGGTAATATTATTCTTCTTATTCTTTGCAAATTGCTGGAAAGCCATAAGATTTTCAGGGCTCGGAGGAGGTAAGGTATTATTATAGGCTTCTGCAATTGGATCTGCACCTTTCAGATAGGCCATATAACTGTTTTCAGGTGCTGCCATAGAGGTATCCGTACCTGAAGTGGCATCACCTGTGATCTGTCCTTCATATCCGCCGCCATAATTCTGGCCGTACTGGTTTGGATTACTAGCTCCTGCATGGGCCACATAAAGAACATGAACAAGAGAGGGATCTGTAACGGCCTGATTTTGAATACTTGTAACATTGGTAGTAGTCGGCCCGCCGGCAGTATCACCTGTGGCACGAAAATCCACTACAAGAGATCTGCTCTGCCCTTTCTGGACTGTAACATTTTTCTGCTGTGTCTGATAGCCGGTCATAAAGAAAGTAACAGTGTAATTTCCCGGTTCCAGTTCACTGAGGAAAAAAGCTCCCGTTGCATCGGTATAGGTAGTCTTATCTGTTCCCTGTATGGAAGCCTGGACTCCTTCAATACCTTTAAACTGATTATCCTGAACAATACCTCCGATACTTCCCAGGGAGAATTCTTCAGGCATGGAATAAAAACATCCTGTGAGAGATAAAATTAATATTAACGATACACATGTGAGAACATATTTTATCATGTATTTTGCCTTTAATAAGGCAGTCACCTCCTAAAAAAATCTGCTACAATATTATTGGGCGTCATTTTGACTATCATATTCATGAAGAAATGGATTTATCACCCCATGTTTCTTCTTCATCGGATTCCCATTCCTCCCAGAAGGGACATGTTGTTCCCCTGGCATTTTTGCCGTCTGTTTCCTGAAGAGGAGGTTCCATAAGATAATCTTCTCTTACGGTCCAGTCTCTTAAGGTACATCGAAAAACGAGATATTCACTATCAAGAAGTCCCGGGAATTCGTGCCCTTTTTCAAGGAGTTCCAGATATTTACATGTGGCGCAAACCTTTATCTTTTTGACACTTATCACCCCTGTTTTATTATAACAAAAATACGGAAAAAGTAAAGATGGGAAGGGTAAGATGAATGCACATCAATAATCGCCCAGAATCTCTTCAATACCGCTCTGATTAATCCTTTCCTGGGTCCAGTAATCTATATAAACTCCCTGACTGGTTATCATCGTGGCAGTCTGCCATTTATTATCGGGAGACATAATTCTTACCATCATATCTCCTCCGTTAAAGGTCCAGTGCCTTCCGTCCGGGTAATAATGTTCAATCCTGACACCCTGGCGGGTTTTAATATGAAATGCATCTTCAGGCCTGTCCCAGGAACAATCTATAATAAACCATATGACCTGCCATATGTTCCCGGAAGGGAGGTAACCCTGATGAACACCGAGAGCGGAATCGTTTGGCAATCCGAAGGCCAGACAGTAACCGTATTTTTTGGCAAGATTATATAATTCTCCTTCTTTACCGGGTTCAATATGAAGTGTTGTCACAATATTCCTGGCAAGGCCGTATCCGGCCGGGTGGTTTCTATCATATGTGAGATATTCGCCCAGTTCGTCTGCTCCGGCAGAAAAGCCTGCCGTCATAAGTCCTCTGTCCTGTCTTTCATGGAGTATTCTTCTGAAAAGGCCTCTGTCATTATAAAATTTTTCTCCCAGTCCATTATATCGGGCAAATCCGATAAAACTCTCCCCTCCGCCGAGAACCACCACCTGTGATGAACGGAGCCATCGAAAAAATAAATCTACATCTTCTTTTCTTAAATTTTCACTCCAGTAAAATGTATAATACTTAAGTCCGCAGGGCTTAAACTGTTCATAATAAGAGCTGAATTTACTGTAATCAATATGTTGATTGAAGAGTTCTTCAGACATAGAAAGATGGAATATGGTTTTGTTATCGGGATTCTCTAAAGCTCTTTTGATTATAAATTCCCTGTGAATATATTCACATCTGTCATGTGATGAATAAACCAGTGCTGTCGGTCTCATAAAAACGTCCTTTCTTTATTCAGTGAGTGGTGAGTAAAAAAACCGGCAATCTACTGCTCACTTTTTAAAAATCTTTCACCAAGAATAATTGCCGCATAATCGTCATATGGTACCGGAGGCACAAGAAGCCCCCGGGGAATAAGTATTTTGAATCCTTTCGGCGGATTTTCAATGAAATATCTTTTTCTTGCAAGTTCTGTAGTTAAATGTTCATCTACAGAAACAATACCTTTATCACTTTTAACAGAAGAGAGTTTTTTTTCAATCTCAGAACAGGCGGTTCTGTCTCCGAGAACAATACAATAAAGGTTATAGGGAGAGATTATGTGCTTCAATTCATCAAGAAAATTATCAGTTAAGATTACTTTATGATAAATGACACCTTTATGGCTGCTTAAAATGGCAACTCCGCATTTTTCTCTTCCTGGATCTACGGAAAGAATTATTTTTTCACCCTTCACCCTTCACCCTGCACTTTCAATCGTAACGCGTAATGCGTGATCCGTGTTTTTACCGGTACCGGGCGACCACAGGGGTCGCCTCTACTGAATCACTCTCCACGACTCACGACTCACTACTTCACCGGCTCTTTTTCAATCTTAAACTTCAATGGCCCCAGTGTCCATATATTTTCAGTAGCAATAATCCTGACACTGACATTACCTGAGCAGGATTTTATTTGATCACATATATCCCACATATCAGGTATAGGTATGTCTACGCCGAGCCCTACGTTAGGATCAGGAACCATTCCTTTAGCTATAGCTGTAGCACTTACCTTATCAAGCAAAATCGTCATATGTTCCAATATATGTTTCCTGGCCATAGCTGAATCAATAATTCCCTCCGTAATTACTTCTCCTTTACGAAAAATCAATTTATTATCCTGAGAAGTAAAACCAACAATAAGATCATCACCGAGGAATATATTTGCAAAGGAATACATACAGACTACGCGGTCATTATTTACATTTTTAAGATAGGTAATGAATTCTCCGGAATTAACAAAGATTATAGTTCTGCCGTTTAAATCTTCCGGTGTTTTTAATCCGCGGGACATAACTATTCTGGCAAGTTCACCATTTTTATTATAAAATTCCACTGCCACTTTTTTTTTCATTTTTTCAAAAGCACTTATTATCTCTTTCTCGGACATATGTTTCTTTATAATGCCATAGGCAAGAGGCTGGGTAGCTTCAAAGACCATAGGGTAAATACTGACTCTCTCTTTTATATCTCCTATTTTCTCTTCAAGATCGTATAAAACCTGTTCCAGCTTTGTTTTTCTCTCTTCAAGATTGTATATATCCTGCTGTATCTTATCAAGACCGAGTAAAGCAATTTTTGCCTGATTGGAAAAAAGGAGAAGAATTAAAAGAGTCACAACAGTAATCAAAACACCTGTCCCTACTGCAATAACCTTTGAAGTCTTACGCGGTCTTATACCGAAGGCAGTAAGTTTCATCTTACCGGCTTTATGTCCCATGTAATCACCTACATAGGAAATAACGCCGCTCAGAACTAAAAGCATAAAGATCCTGAAAAATGCACCTAACATCTAAACACCGCCTTTAGCCAGCAGCCTTTTTTATAAGATAAAAACCAACGGCACCAAAAATTATATTTGGCATCCAGCAGGCAATAAAAGGAGGTAAAACATTAAAATTTCCGATAGTAGCAAAGGTTACCATCATAATATAATAGAA
>DAIOEN010000315.1:4257-6327 GCA_036746235.1 Vulcanimicrobiota bacterium
CCGTCCGTATCATAGGAATAGGTTTTGCCTCCTATAAGAGACCACGAATTACATTCCCATAATGCTTTATCCGCATAGGTCACCCTTACAGGCTGTTTCCCCATATATTCGTTTACTACCACATCTTCCATAATGCCTTCTTTTAAACTGTATTTTTTTGCATAAATAATTCTCTCTATACCATCTTCAGAGGTTTCTCTTATAACAAGATTGGAACTCATCTCCTGAAGCTTCTGTCTGGCAAGAACGTCAAAAACAATCTTTCTTGCTTCATAGCTGGAATTGGGAACAATAAACTCGTTAAATAAAAGAGATAATACTGTAAGGCCGAAAGCCATAATTACTACAGGTATAATTAACCGGTATAAACTTATACCATGAGCTCTGAAAGCTATTATTTCACAATCTGACGAAAGTCTTCCGAAAGCAAGCAAAGAAGCAAGAAGAATTGACATTGGAAGAGTATAGATAAGTATTTGAGGAAGACTGTTAAGGAGAAATTTCATTGCCACACCGATCGATGCATCTGCTTCCGTAATTAATTTGGCCATCTGAAAAAAGAGGCCGCACGAGACATAAAGAAGAGTAAAAGCAGAAAGACCGAAAAAGAACGGCCCTGTAAGTTCATTTACAATATATCTGTCTATAAGAGTAAGATTGAGTATATCTTTTTTGATTATACTGTTCTTAAAATTTAATGTCATAATAATACACCTTATTTCAACGTTGACGTATCCATATAAAAACCTTCTCCGAGATAAAACTTTTTGGCCACAGGGTTATTTGCCACCTCTTCGGAAGTACCTGAAATCAATATGGTTCCATCTCTTATTATATACGCTCTGTCGGTAATTGCAAGGGTTTCCCTTACACTGTGATCGGTAATTAATATACCTATGCCCCTTTCTTTCAGATGAGAGATTATTTCCTGAATATCTGCTACAGCAATGGGGTCCACTCCCGTAAAAGGTTCATCGAGGAGTAAAAAAGAAGGATTTGTAGCGATTGCCCTTGCAAGCTCAAGACGCCGTCTTTCTCCGCCTGAAAGGGTAAAAGCAGGTTGTTCCACAAGATGGGCAATAGAAAATTCCTCAAGGAGATCTTTTAATTTTTCTTCTTTTTCCTCCCTGGAAAAGGGATAATTTTCCCATACAATCATAACATTATCCCTTACAGTTAATTTCCTGAAAATGGAAGACTCCTGCGGCAAATAACCTATACCTTTCCTTGCTCTCTGATACATAGGAAGTCTGGTAATATCTTCTTCTTCAAGAAGAACTCTGCCGGACTGGGGTTTTATAAGCCCTACAATCATGTAAAAGGAAGTAGTCTTACCTGCGCCGTTGGGACCTAAAAGCCCTACAACTTCTCCTGTAAACACATCGAAAGAAACTCCGTCTACAACCTTTCTGCCTTTATAGGTTTTCACTAAATTTTCTACTTTTATATGCACTTATTTCCCCTCTTTTCCTTTGAGTTTTACAAGTAACACAACATTTTCATCCATAGTATAGGTATCAAAATTAATATCACCTTTCATCCTGTCTGCTTCTGCCAGGTTAACCCCCTGGGCAAGTTTTATATTGCCTTCTCCTACAGAGAGTTTTTCATTACTTTTCCAGTACAGACTGTCTGATTCAAGCATTTCTCCTGTCAGAGCTCTGGCAAAAACCTTATCTTTAAAATTTATAATCTTATTCTTTATATCCATATCGGCAGAGCCTGCCTCTACAGTAAATGCTTCCAGTTTATTTTCATAAAAATAACACTTAACACCTGTTAAATAGGCTATTTTCTTGTTTTCCTCCATATTGACACTATCTGCGTAGATTTTATATTTTTTATTTTTTCCGTAAGTTGTTTCGAAAGTAAACTGTTCTACATCAATATGTCTGCCTCCCTCAGGTGTTGTCTGTGATACAGGGGTAGAAGTCATATTTCCTGTTTCAGATACGCCTGAAAAAAGAGAACCAAGTCCTGTACCTATTATAAACAGTACCAATGAATAAAGAAACAGGTAAATTTTATTTTTTTTAAGACTTAATATTTTCATATACTTCTATTAATATA
>DAIOEN010000316.1:0-6325 GCA_036746235.1 Vulcanimicrobiota bacterium
TTTACCTTGGCTGTTTTCATAAGGAACTTGAACATACTGTTGACTTTTATACAGGTTGGCCTGCAACCCTTGTTTTACTCGTTATCAGTATAAAGTTTCCCGAATATTATCTGGGAAAACACAGGCATGATATAGAGAAAGAATAAAAGGATAGAGGGCTAAAGAATAAAAAAAGTGAGGTGTGCGAAATGCTATATATCAGACATATTGTATTATCTTTTTTGATTTTATTTCTTTCTATTAACTCTGCGGATGCTTCGGATTTTTTCTATGTTTTGAAAAACGGCAATGAGCAGACAGCCATAGATATGGTCAGGGCAAATCCCGGTCTTTATTATTCAAGAGACAGTGATAGTTCCACCCCTTTACACTGGGCAGCAAAAAAAAATAGAAAGGAACTGGCCCAGTTACTTCTGGCTTTAAGAGCAGATGTGAATGCAAAAGATAATTCAAGCAAATCTCCCCTCCACTGGGCGGCAGAAGGAAATGGCAAAGATGTGGCTGAATTGCTTATATACAGAGGAGCCTACGTAAACAGTACAGATAATAAAGACAGAACGCCTCTTCATATAGCAGGAGAAAGCGGAAGCGCCTCTATAGGAAAATTACTTATATATAGCGGTGCAAGAATAGATATGAGAGATAAAGACGGCAAAACTCCTCTCCATTCTGCAGCCTACGGAGGAAACGATGAACTTATAGAACTGCTTGTATCATACGGTGCAGATGTACATTCTACAGACAGAAATGGAGGCACTCCTTTACATATAGCAGCATCAAGAGGCAGGGAAAGTGCCGCTTATAAGCTTATATCATGCGGAGCAGATATAAATGCTCCTGACAGAGATGGCGACACCCCACTTCACTGGGCGGCAGCAGGTGGGCAGGAAAATACCGTAAGTTTGCTTATATCTCAACATGCCATTATTGATGCACTCGATAATTATGGCAGAACCCCTCTTCACCTTTCTGCACAGAATGGTATGAGAGATGAAACGGCACTTCTTATAAAAGGCGGGGCAGATTTAAACGCTAAAGATAAAGAGGGAAAGACTCCTCTCCATCTGTCTGCTCAGAATGGAAAAAGAGATGAAACACGACTCCTTGTGGAAGGTAAGGCAGACCTTAATATAAGAGATAATTACGGTAAAACCCCACTTCACTGGTCTGCAGAAAAAGGAAATGAAGATGAGACAAAGATTATTATAGAAGGCGGAGCAGATATGGATGTAAGAGATAAGCAGGGAAAGACCCCTCTTCACTATTCGGCTGAAAATAATAATAAAGATGAAACAAGATTGCTTGTAGAAGGCGGAGCAGATGCATTTATAAAAGATAATAGCGGAAAGACTCCAATGGACCTTGCAAAAGAGAAAGACAACGGAAGAATAATTGATATACTGCAGGCGGCAGTACCGAAACCGGAGAAAACCCCGGTCCAGGGACCGCCTCAGTAGTGACCAGTGAACAGTGAGCAGTGAGCAGTGACCAGTGACCAGTGACCAGTGACCAGTGAGCAGTGAGCAGTGACCAGTGACCAGTGAATAGCGAACAGTGAGACGTGAGTCGTAGGGGCGTTTTATGAAACACGCATCACGCGTCACGCATCACGCATCACGATTTTAGTAAAATTACGTCTCCCGTCTCACCATAATGTTCAATAATGTATTAGTTCCACAAGTTCACCTGACGGTGATTTTACAAAGAAAAAGGACAGATTGCCAGAATGCTGCACCTCTTTATGGATGAGTTTTGCTCCTTTTTCTTTAAAAATATTAAAATCTTCTTCTATGTTATCAGAGAAAAAAGCTATATGTTTCAGGCCGTCTTCCATTTTATTTTCCTTTGTCGGTTCTATGATTTCTATGATTTCCTCCATTCCTTTAATAAGGTAAAGGTTCATACCCATATCGGGCAATTCTCTTTTTGAGATTACTTCGAAATTGAAGAAATTTTTATAAAATTCCATTACCTCCTGTGGTTTTTTTGCCATTATACTTATATGATCCAGTTTTTTTACTGACATTTTATATGACTCCTTTCTTTTACTGTGACCAGTTATCAGTGAGCAGTGACCAGTTTAAACGCATCTGGAAAACATGTATAAACCTCGTCAGAACCTGTGAGAAGCAATATTTTTTTGTTACTCTCTGTAATATGATTCTTTAAAAGAGCTATCACGTAAGACATGTTTATTTTTTCCAGTTCCGTAAGATATTCGTGATATGAAAATTTTATATCTTCTCTTGTGAGGTGTTCCCCTATGATTTTTGCCACTTCCATAGAATTTTCCAGCGAAAATATTACATTTGTTCCATGTCTTAACACCGCTTCAAAGAGTAATTCTTCGGGAATTTTTCCTCCCTTTAAATCTTCCATAAACCCGTCAATAAGCTCGATAGCTCTCTTTAAATTCTTATCTGAAAGGGCAAGATTTATTTTAAATACTCCTTTCCCTCCGTAATGATTGAAGAGACTTGAGCATAGATAGGTTATATTTTCTTTTTCTCTGAGCAAATGGTTGAGAAGGCTTGTATAGCCGGAAGTAAGGAGAGCCCGCAGAATTCTCCATGTAAGTCCTTCAAGTCGTTCTTTTACAGGAATTTTCCAGCCCATAGAAAGATGAACCTGTGATTTATGATGGGAAGGAAGGTGAATTGTTTTGGCATCCTTTGACTCAAGTGTAAAATCTGCTTCTTTCAATCTTTCTCCTGAGGGAAACTTTTCTATTGCCAGAGCCAGTTTTTTAATAAAATCATCTGAAAGATTGCCTGCAGCGGCTACTGTCATATTATCTTTATGGTAAACATGTTTTATATATTCTCCGAGGGTGGAAGCATTCATTTCATTTATAACCCTGTCTTCTCCTACCGGATGTCTTGATACGGCATGGGGAAGAAGAAGCAAACTTTCAATCATGAGTGATGAATAAAGGGAAGGGTTGTTTATTTCTCTCTGTCTTTCCTGCTGTATAATAAGACGTTCCGACTGAATAAATTCTTCTTTAAGAGAAGATTTTGTCAGAACTTCAACCATTAAATCAAGAGCATGTTCTTCATATCCCGGAGGGGTTTTTATCCAGAATGATGTCATATCCCTTGTGGAATAGGCAGAAATCTGCCCACCTATCCTTTCTACCTGACGGGATATATCGTAAAGAGTCGGGAATTTCTCTGTTCCTCTCAGGAGAATATGTTCGGTAAAATGAGAAATACCCCAGAGATCTTCCGGCTCATATGCGACACCACCATGAAAGGAGAAAATAATACTCGTTGTAGGAGAATTTTTATTTACCAGTATTCCTGCAGGGGTATTTCCGATAGTTACAAATTCTGTTTTAAATTTTTCCGAGAAATTTTTTAGATAGGGAGATATATTCAAATTTTGTTGCCTCCTTTATAAATCGTGACGGGTAACGCGTGACGGGTGGAGCGTGATGCGTGATGCGTAATGCGTAATGCGTATTTAATCCCTCAGGGCGTTTAATACGCCCCTGCTTCCTCTTCACTATTCACGACTCACGACTCACCATTTCTCTCTGCAACCTGTAACAGCAATAGGGATTATTAAATTTACTCCCTGTTGCAGATATAGCAGTTACAGTGCAACCTCCCCGGCATGGCTCGCTTTTAGGACAGTCTTTGCAGAAACCTTCCATCATTTCGGGAGAGAAATATCGGTTATATTTAAATCTCTGAGGGTCCTGCCATATGGTTTTGAGCGGTTCTGTCCTTATATTCCCTTCCACCATATCTCTTGGCAGAGAAAGACATCCTTTAATGGAACCGTCTGCATCTATGCCTATAACATGACGGCCTGCAAAACATCCTTTCCAGGGAAATTTTGTTATGGAAGGTTCATAGTAATAGCCCATGTTATCTCCATGTGTTACCCTTATCCCGCCCGGTATCTGCTGTTTTTTATGAATAAAATCTGCTATTTCCAGCAGATCTTCCGGCTCAAGGGCAAATTGTTCGTTTTCCTTCATCCTTCCCTGTTTGAAAACTATCTGAATCTGCCATGAACCGACAGGAACATCTGAAAGAATTTTATACATTTCTTCCATATCTTTTAGATTTAATCTGGAAATATGTGTCACTGCCGCCACGGAAAGTCCTGCTTCCGTCGCTTTTTTTGCGGCTTTTATGGAGATTTTAAAGGAATTGGGATGGTTACGGATAAAATTATGTGTTTTTTCCGTGCCGTCCATGCTCAGACCCACACGGCGAATGCCGGCAGAAAGAAGTTTATCTATATTTTCCTCAAGAAGAAGACCGTTTGTTATAAGCCCTGTCCTTACTCCTCCTTCTACGAGCTTTTTTGCATAAACCTGCCATGAAGGATGTAGTAGCGGTTCTCCTCCCGAAAGGGTCATTTCTTCCATACCAAGTTCCACAAGCTGTTCTATAAGGGAAAGCCCTTCTTCTTCTGTCATTTCGTCAGGCCTTGCAGGGCCGGCACTTGAACCGCAATGAACACAGTTCATATTGCATCTCAGTGTTACCTCCCAGCCTCCTACACGTGGTTTAAATGGAAATTCTTCTGTCATTTTTAATAATCCTTTCTTTTTCAGTGACCAGTTATCAGTGAGCAGTGAGCAGTGAGCAGTGAGCAGTGACCAGTTATCAGTGACCAGTTATCAGTGACCAGTGACCAGTGACCAGTGACCAGTGACCAGTGACCAGTGACCAGTTTTCACTCTTCACTCCTCACGACTCACTCCTCACTCCTCACGACTCACGACTTACGACGCACTATAAAAAATACCAGTCCCAGTAAAACACTTATAAGAATAAATCCTGTCGATACATCTGTTATTAATAGATTGAAATTTTTATCCATAAAAAATCCAGATATGGCCATGCCCAGTGCTACTGTACTTACAATAAGTGATGCTACTGTTCCTATGATTTTTCCTCTCATATTATCAGGAGTATCTTTCATAAGAACTGTAAAGAATACAACATTTGACAGTCCGTCTCCGAATCCTCCCATGAAGATGGAAATCATTGCATAATAAAGATTTTTAAAGTGAAAGGTACATCCCATACCGAGAGCCATAAGAAGTACCGACAGAGAGAAAAATTTTTCAGGGCCTATATTGAATCTTTTAGATATATATTTTGTCAGAAGAGAGCCAGCAAATTCTCCTGCAGACCATGCGGCAATAAGCCATCCGTAAGCGCCTCCCCGGCTTATTCCGAGAACTTTTGAAAATAAAGGAATACCTGTGTTATAGGCTCCGCTCCCGAGAGCATCTATGAGTTTGATTATTATGAGAAACAGAATGGCTCCCTCTGTTCTGAGGAATATAAGAGTATCTCTGAATTCTTCCCATGGATTTTCTCTTTTTTTATCCTTTTTTTCAATTTCTTTAACATTACTTATCAGTATGACACATATAATAGAAAAAATAAATGTCAGGGAGTCTATAATGAAAATCCAGGAGAAATTAAGAGATGAAACAATTATGCCGCCTGCCATGGCACCGAGGATTGTAACGGTGGAAGCAGCCATTTTTATTATCGAATTTGCTTCCATAATTTCCTCTTTTTTTACTATATCAGGCAGAAAGGCATTATTTGCTGCAGTATAAATCTTATCAAGGGCAGACAACATGATGCCTATTGCAAAAAAAGTGAAAAGATCTTTTGTGAATATAAATCCCATTACTAAAAAAGCTCTTACCGTATCACAGATAATCATTATCTTTCTTCTGGAATAATGATCTGAAATATAGCCTCCTAAAGGGCCGAAGATAATAGAAGGTAACATTCTTGACATCAGAAATGTTCCCAGGATTTTTCCTGAACCGAAGGTATTGTATACATAGAGGTTTAATCCGATGAAATCAATCCAGCTACCTATCCTGGAAACAGTCATTCCTGTTGCGAGGAGGGCAAAATTTCTATTTAAAAATATATTCCTCAAGAGTTTCTACCTTTGCATATAAAATCAAAATCGCCTCATAAATAAAAGGCGATTTCTTTTTTTCTCTGTCATAATCTGTAATACTACGGATCTATAATAACATAACAACCGTGAATTTCTTCACAGGTGATTTCTTCTCTATCTAAATACATTCTTTGATCCCTCCTTTTTTATTTTTATATCTTCTTAATAATTACATTTTAAAACTTATCTCTCTGTAAGTCAACCCATATTTGTTAATTTTTTGTTAACTATTTATTTAAATGAAATCGTAACGCGTAACGCGTGACAGGAGGGACGGATATCACCCATTACAATATAATTCATGAATTGAAATATAAAGGTCAAAGAACTGGTATAGAGAAACTGCAAAAAACTACAAATAACACTTGAA